>JBLIIW010000046.1:0-21098 GCA_047635315.1 Halieaceae bacterium
GCGCAACATCAGGGCGCATACACGCCCGAGGGCTGCGAATTTGAGGTCGAGCGCAGCTCTCCCCTAGCGTTTTACCTGGTGAACAGACGAGGTGCCGAGCACCGTGACTTGATGGCCGCGGTATAGCATCGAGTCGCGGAATTTTTGGAAGAGCAAGGGTCCATACACTGTGATGAGAAACCAGCGGAGACGGCATCTACTGCGGCATAGGCAACACTCAATCGCTGTCTATACCTTGGCCCTCCTCGCCCTCACTGGCTATGCCACGGCTTACGGCAAGACAGTTGCGCCCACCGACTCTGCGCTTATGCTCAGTCAACTCATGCAGTGGCTGCCTGGAGATTACGGCAACCAGGCTTTTCTTCTCGCCGGGCGAAGCGCAGCTCAGGCCGCTGATCAGCTGATCGATGAAAGCCAGAAACTCACGACATACATCCGCAAGGTGGAACTTCCGCTTCTCGGTGAGCATGTACTGTACGTCGAAGAGTACCGGGGCGAAGGCGATGAGAATCTGGAACGCGTCAGACTCTACTCGCTGAACCTGAATGAACAAAGCGGTAGCGTCCAAATGTTGGTCACTAACCCGAATGATCCGCAAGCACTAATAGGTGCACGCAACAATCTATCCAGAGTTCAAACATTGGAGAGCGATGATCTGACTATCGACAATGAAGGTTGCCGGTTGAGTTTCCAGGCTCGCGCGGGTGAGCACATCGTCGGACAAATGCGCCATCAGGGGTGCCGATTCCAGAGCCAGTGGGTGGACTATGAGATGCAAGTAGCCGAGGGCGGGCACTGGGTCTGCTATAGCCGCCGTCAGCAATCAGACGACGCTATCACCTGGCAGTTAGTGAACAACTATCCCTGCATACACATGGGCCGCCTGCAAGACGAGCCGCCGCGACCAGGAGGGCCATGACTGAAATGAATCACGATAAACTCTATGCATACCCACAACTGGCTCGTCACTGTGAACACCTCATCGAAGCAATGACATCCGCTCTTCACATAAAACTGATTGAGCGCTTGTGCGCCGCATTGTTACTGGCGAGCGTACTTATGGTCTCGCCGAGCTCAGCGGAAGGGGACCCGGATCCCGCTGACCCCATCGGCAACATGGCTATAGAAATGGGCATGGCCTGCAGCAGCACAGACCCGTCCCAGCCTCAATACTACGTCTGGACCGGGAAGCTCTACAGTCGCAGAGTCGGTGAACCCGATCGGCATCTTTTCAATGTACAGGGAATCAATCCCCGCGCCTGCAAAATGCACAACAACCCTGAACGCGGAGGCCTAGGGTTCCAGACATCCGCGCGGGAACTCATGCTCTACCTTCATCCGGACTCCAATGAAGTCCTGAGAACCTGGGAAAACCCCTGGACCGGTGATGTGGTCGAGGTGATGCACATGTACAATGACCCGGCGAGTGCGCCGCTGAAGTTTCCCCTCGATAACGACGGTAAACCCATCTCCTTTCGCTTCAAGTGGATAGACAGCGGAGCCTTTCTGATAGCCGAGCACACACGCGCGTCCTTCCGCGACAGCCCCATGGGAGGGGACTACCAAAGCTACGTGGGGGGTCACTACCACTCCTTTGAAACCTCCAGCATGATTATCGACAAAGGCGACGTCCTCAGATCTGCAGACGGAAGTGCCATTCCCTATGTCGCCACATGGACCCGCATATCACAGTGGCTGCCGTGGATGATGATGGGAGGCAGGGATGGCAGCATCGTTCTTAGCAGCAGCGGTAGAGGAACGTTGAACTTTAACGATCTACCGCAGCCACTTCGCCAGGTGGTAGAAAGTCATTACCCGCAAATGACAGTCGCACCACCGTTTGATGACGAGCGACCCTTCGTGAACTCTTGGAAGAGCACAAAACGCTGGATAGACGAAAGACGCGAAAAAAACCATGACCGCTAGGCACATGAAGCGTCATCTCAAAGCTGTATTAATCCTTCTCTGCGTCGCACTACTCGCAGGTGGTCTGTTCGTCGCGTCCTTTCCCCTGCAATGGTGGAACATCTCCGTCGAGGACCTTCGCGCCAGATACCAGCGCCCGGAGTCGCAGTTCCTGACAATCGATGGCGTGGAGATTCACTTTCAGGACCAGGGCAACGCTCAGGGCAAAGCTGTGGTGCTGTTGCACGGCAACTTTGGGAACCTGCGAACCTATGACGAGTGGTTGCATTTTCTTGGCGATCGCTACCGTCTGATCCGTTTCGACAGTCCTCTGTCGGGGCTATCCGCCCCTGATCCCAGCGGCGACTACTCAATCGAGCGCCGTATATTCCTTATGCGTCAGCTACTTGAACATCTGCAGCTGACGGAGTACTTCCTGGTTGCGACGTCATTCAATGCGCCCACGGCCTTTCGAGTCGCCGCGCGCGAGCCACATAGTGTGCTGGGCCTTGTACTGGGCAATGCCGGAGGCCTGCCGCGAACCGCTGCGAACAACCCAAACCGTCCCGAAAAAGATCGCATAAGACGCTGGGTGCAGCAATACTACTTCCCCAGAAGCTTTTTTGAACGAACTCTACTCAGGCTACTGCCCGACCCGGAGCGTCGCGGGGAGGAGATCATTGATCAATTCCACCTAATGGTTACAGCGAAGGGAAGACCCCGTGAGGGCGCGCAAATTCTGCAACAGTTTGACTCTCAGGATGCGCAAGATTACCTGGAAAAAATTACCGTTCCTGTACTACTGCAATGGACCACGGACGGCGACCAACCGCTGCTTGTTGACCAGGATCTGGCCCGCTACCAAGCCTGGCTAAACAACGCGCCGCTGCAGACTATCGAATACGCCGGGGTTGGGCATATGCTCTACCAGAACGCGCCGGATCAGACCGCCGTAGACGCAGGTAGATTCATGGACGAGCTAGTCGCCAGCGAGTTTAACGGTGACTAACTACCCTGGGGAAATGCACTAAGGAACCACAATGCTAACGCAGAAGATCCGCAACAACGCCCTCCTCTGGATCAGCCTACTCGCGTTGCCTGCGGCGGCAGCAGACTATCAGTTTGTAAATGGCGCCGGAGATGTACCCATCGCAGTAGCTGAATGGGGCAACAGCGACGCACCCGACGTATTACTGCTCCACGGGGCCGGCTTCGCCAAGGAGTACTGGATGGCGCAGCGCACCGCAACAGCAGATGATTGCGCACACTATGTGGCGTTGGATCTTCGAGGACACGGTGCATCAGGAAAGCCCTGGCGCGAAGACCAGATTCTCGACAGTGAACTGTGGGCCGCGGATGTGCACGCGGTTATTAGTAATCTGGACATGCACAACGTATTGATCGTCGGATGGTCCTATGGCGGCTATGTCGCCATGGACTACCTGCGGCACCGGAACAGCAACAATATTGCCGGCGTGCTCCTGGTCGGATCGGCGGCTGGGTTAGTTGAGCGAACACAGTTTTCCGGAGATATGCCCGCCGGTTTTGCAGAGGCTGCGACGCAGCGACGCTCGCTCAACCTGGACGAAAACAGAATGGGTTCGCGCTATATTGGCGCGCTTATGAGCAGTTACGAATTGTCTGAGCAGGTCGCCAGCAGCTGGGCCAATCAGATGGCCTCCTCCCCTGTGTATTTCAGGAATATTATGAGTCAACGCGCCCTCGACAATACAGACCTCATCGAGTCACTGACTGTGCCACTCACCTTCCTCTTGGGAGAGCGGGATCTTTCTGTAGCTGCGAATTCCCTCGAGCAACTCATCCGTACGCGGCTCACAAGAGCCGGCGTGCGCATAGCCGCTGGAGCAGGCCATGCGGTTAGTCACGACAGCGGACGTGATTTTTACGAAGCGCTAGGCGACATGCTGGAAGAAACCCGCTCTTCCGATCCTAACGCCGACGCCGGGCGTTGTGTCGATAGTCTATGAGCGGCACAACGCCCAAAAAGACCAAGATCAACCGCTCCGGGCTGCGCATCCTGCGCGTGCTGGAGACGGTCAATACCAGGGGCAGCTGTAGCCTCGGTGATGTAGCCGAGGAACTTGAGCTTTCCCGGGCAACCACCTACCGCTATCTGGAAACCTTGTGTTCCGGTGGGTATCTACTGAAAGACGAGGCGACTCACCAGTTCCATCCCACGCGCATGGTGCGCGGACTTAGCTGCGGTTTCGAAGAAGAAAGTTGGGTGAGAGAATGTTCTATTGACGAACTGCAGAAGCTCAGCAAGGAGTTTGTCTGGCCACTCGCCGTGTCGACACTATCTGGCAGCAGCATGCTGCTACGTAGTACTACAGACGCCAGGAGTCCACTGGCCGTAACGCGTTCTCTTCCCGGGCAGCGTGTAGGCATCGTAAACACCGCCTCAGGAATGACTTACCTGGCATTCCTGAGCCAGGAACAGAGGCAGACCATATTGCAGATTCTTGCGCGCTCGGATGATCCAAAAGACGCAAAGGCCCGCAACACCTACGTTGTGCGTCGAGAACTGCTACGCGTCCGCAAGCTGGGTTATGCACGGTCTGAACTTGAGCAAGCTACTGGCAACTGGGAAGCCATCGCAGTTCCAATTTTTGCCTACAACCGGGTTCTTGCCGTGCTGAGCGTGCGCTACGCACACCAAGCGATCAACAAAGCGCAGGCACTGCCCAAGTTCTTACCTCAGCTGCAAGCTGCGGCGATAGCGATCGGCGAGCGATTTGAAGCAATGTCCAATGCTGCAGAGAATTCCATCGCTTTCGAGACGGATGAGTAACAGGCTCTCTACGCGGCGCCACTCTCCCCGGCTGCACCGAACCCCAACTTCACCCGCACGAGGTTACTGAACTAACTCGTAGATCTGGCGGCCAGGCTAGACACTCTGATTCCCTCTACGATTTCCTCATGCCGTTCTCGCGGGAGATGGTAGGTCGACAGGAAAGCCAGGCCAATGCCGCCAAGGGAGAAGACCACAACAACCACCACAAGCGCGAGATTGTTCAGTAGCGCTGGCGTCATCGCCTCCGCCGTAGCCGGCACGGGGAAGTCCAAAAGATCCAGAGACCAACCGGACAACAACTTACCCAAACCACTGGCGGCCTTATTCCCAAAGGTGACCAGGCCAAAAATCATTCCCGTCCTGGAGACGAGATTGACAAAACGATACTCATCGGTAGTTTCCGAAAACATGATCAGGGAGCACACCATAAGCAGGCCGGCTCCGGCACCTGCGGTCGCGTTAAAAGCATAGAGAGACATCACCAGCTCCTGCGAACCCGCCGGCGCAAGCACGCCCAACAGTGTCAGAGTCGACGGTAAACCATATCCCAGAAGCAGAAGGCAATAACCGAAAAGGTACGCGTGCTTCGCTTCAACGCGGTTAATGATAAAGCGGGTGGCAATGGCCATCGTGAACATGCCAATCAGAAACACCTGTTGCCAGTCACCTATCTGCTCAGGCTTTAGAGTCCAAAGGTAGGTCCCCAAATGCAGGTTGAGCGAGCGATAACAGGAACCCATCAGCGACGCGAACAAGAGTCCGAAAAATATCGCGCGAAAATTTTTCAGCCCTACCAACACATCAATCCAGCTGCGGATGGATTGGGAAAACGAAAAACGCGGTCTCGCTTCCGGCGTCAAACCCTCTTCAAGCTTTAATGCCCGGCCAAAGGTACCTAGCCAACTAATCGCGATGCAGGCAATGATGCCGGTCAATACCGCAAGGGCAAAAGGAGAATACGCCGCCGCATTCTCCTGGCCATTCTGGAACTCCGGGGTCGACTTGAAGAAGATCGAGAACGCCAGGTACACAAGCAGCATTTGTACGAGAGCTGAAATCACCTGACGGTAAATACCCAATTCCGCACGGTCACCCTTATTCGGCGACAACTCTGCGGCGAGGGCGGAAGCCGGGGCAGAAAAAAACGTAAGGGCAAGACGCATGCAAATGCCTGTCACAGTGAGCCACAGGAAGAGCCCCGTCCCCGACAGGCCTGCCGGGGGCGAAAACAGCAAATAGAAGGAGAGAGCCAGGGGAACTACGGACGCCAACATCAAGCTATGGCGACGTCCAAATCTGGAACGCACACCGTCCGACCAGCTGCCCACCAGTGGGTCGCTGATCGCATCGAAAATCATGCTAATCAATATGGCGATGCCCACCAGAAATCCCGAGAGCCCGAGCAACTGCGTGTAGTAGAAGAGAACAAACAGCTCAAAAGACAGGAATATCAGGTAATCGACAGCACCTGAAAACCCATAGGTGGTCTTCACAACCATGGAGGGACGGTCTGTTAACGAGCCTTCTTCATTTGACACCTTAGACGCCAACTTATCTTCTGTAATGGCCGACATATCAGGATATCCCTCTGGGTCTGTGAGTGTTGCTACAGGAAAACAGCTGTATGTGCGCCCGCACCATCAAACCGCATCAGGTATTCCACCGTTGACTGTATGACCCGGCGACACATAGATTCCGCGTCGCTCATAGTCTTTAAGTGTCTCGAGTATTACTTTTACGCCGGCGTAGGGGTTCTCGAGAGGATCACCGGCCCACAGATCGTTCGGCATGCCAACATTCTGCATATAGTTGGATACGTAGAGAGCGGGGTCGTCCCACAGGGAAAAGTTATTGAAGGGGTTCATTCGCGCCCGTCGCAGCGCGCGCAGGTCCACCGGTGCCCGAAAAGCGATAGGACCGGGACCATCTGCAACACCGTCTACTTCCCCCGTATAGCTGATCACCCGCGTATGCCCGCGGCGGAAGTACGTCTGGATCTCCGAGTCGTGGGAGGCATGCTCTCCCCCATCAATAGCCGCGAGAACGTAACAGGTGTTCTCAAAAGCTCGCAGGAGACGCGCGTTATCCCAGACTTCCCGTCCCGGGCCTACGTGCGGTTCCGAGGACGAGTGCAAAATTATTTCTGCGCCTGCGCAACGCAATCCGTGCGCCACCTCCGGAATCATCTGATCAAAACAGATCATATTGGCGATTTTCCCCAACGGCGTGTCGGCCACGGGAAATAGAGCATCGTTTCCGAACACGTCCAGGTACTCGGTCAGAATACTTCCCGGTGTGGTATCGGGTAACAGCCCCCACACGTCAGCACACTGTATTTTGCGATAGGTATGTACGAGGTTACCGCTATCATCAATAAGAAACGCCGAGTTGAAGACCCTGTGCTCAAACTTTGGGTCGAGCTCGAAGTTCTGGAAAGCGACGTAGACACCATGCTTCTGTGCAAACTCTGAAATCCGATCGAAAACCGGACCGGGATAGGAAATTGCCAGACGCTCCATGTCTTCAACAGTACGATTGACCCCACCGATCCCACCTGGCCCGGTGAGCCAAAATTCCGGGAACACAACGAGGCGCACACTGGGAATGTTCGCCCGGGAACCCGCTAACTCGAGCCCGTCGTCGAGGTTTTTCTCGATGATTTCCTGCGCGTTAACCGATCGGTCCAGAGGAATAAGGCGGGCGCAGGTCTGGGCGAGAATCGCTTCGTACTGGGCTTCGTACTGCACATCGCTCTTTGCTTGCGCTCGTCTTGCTTCGAGCCGCCGAGTTGCTTCCTTACGCCAGCCGTCGGCGGTCGTTGGGGTTGCCGCCTTGGGACCTTCCGCTGACTTCGCCGCGAGCTGTTGCCGATAAACGGTCCCGTAAAGATTAGCCCGAACAAACGCAGGCATCGAGCGACCGGGATTCGAGCGGGTTCTCCTAAGCCAATGGATATCGAAATCCGCGTAGACAAAGTCCTCGTTTCCACGGGCCCGAACCTGAACGCCCATCCAGTTGTAAAGCGCGGTGCCTGTGGGGTTTCGTGTCTCGACCCCATCGCAAACGGATGTCGTGGGATTGCTAACCGCAACAAATGCCGCGTTCTCACATGCCCTTCCCATCCTGGAGCATTGCCGTATCTCAAATAGCTCGTCACTTCGCTCTGCGCTGGGGTTAAGAATAATCTCCGCGCCGTTGAAGGTCAGAGCGCGGGAAAATTGGGCAAAACAAATATCTTCTCCCACGAGCAAAGCGATTTGCCCGATGGGGGTGCGTGCAACGGGGAAGTCCGGAGCGTCCGCCAAGGCGCAAGTCGTATCCTCGAACCCTGCGACTAACTCTGGAGATACTTTGAACACTCGCAACAGTTCCTCGCCCTGATCGGACAGCAAAAATCCCATCGCCTGAGGAGCATCACTGCCGATCACGTGCACGAGAGTCGATCCGGCAAGATACACGCGACAGTCTCTGGCCACCTCCGCAAGCTTCTCCAGGAGATGATCAGGAGACGGCGCGCCGACCTGAAGAGCAGAGGCATCATGGGGCAGCAGTACCAGGTGTGCGGCTTGATCCAGAGTCCGACGATCCGCCGATTTGCGGGCTGCCTGAAGCTCTTCGATCAGACCTGCGTCTATATTTTGGCTCGACCAGGAGGACTGGGAGAGAATCAACATCGTGCTATGCCCTTGAAAAACTGAGTTGCGATGATACTGCGAATACGGGCTTCTTTCGGCTTGGGGAATTCACGATTTCACCAGGTGAACGCAGCAAATGACGGGCAAAACGCTAAAACCACGTTTTATCCAGGTAAGGAACGCCTTGTCGGCTCGGGTTTCCTCTTACTGAGCCGTCCAGCCACCGTCTACGACCAGGCTGGATCCAGTCGTGTGAGCTGCCCGACACACAGGTAGCACTTTGTACCCGCTGATGTACTTTCCCCACGCGCGCAGCGCTGCCCGCCTACGGCGAAACCAGGAAGATTGCGGTGCTCTCCCTCTATTACCTGGCTCTGGGCGGCTCCTGCTGGATCATTAGTTCTGCCTGCGGCGAGATTTGCCAGCGAATTATGAGATTGCAGGGTTCCACTTTGGCGATGCAGCTTGCATGCCTATGCTCGCGCAGCGGATAGATGCAACAAAACGCAAAGTGCCCCACCCACGGCGTGCTAGTTTCGAGAAAAATTACACCAGTGGCGCGTTGCAAGATGCGCTGAACTTATCACCGCAACGTCACCGGGCCAAAACTGGCGCGATAGGAATATAAGATGCACAGGAATTTACCCAATACGACCCTCCGTCCCATCGTGCGCAGTACCGCGCTGGCCACAGCACTTCTCGCTGCGGCGACCAGCAGTCAGATCGTTGCCCAGGAGAGTTCCGAAAGCCGTCTCGTTATGGAGACGGTGTTGGTAACGGCCCGTCAGCGGGAGGAGAGCATTCAGGATATTCCTCTGGCGGTCACCGCATTCGATGCCGAAGCGATGAAGCGTCGCGGCATTCAGGATCTTCAAGACGTGGCACGTTTTACCGCCGGTTTCGCCTTTGAGGATTTCGACGGTGGTAATGCCAACCCGGTGATCCGAGGACAGACCACGCTCCGCACCTTCGCGCGTGAGCAGACAGTCGCCACGTTTCTCGATGGTGTTTACATGCCTCGCTCCTGGGTGGTGGATCTGGGCACTACAAACCTGGATCGTATAGAGATCGTCAAGGGTCCGCAGAGCGCGCGCTATGGCCGTAACGCCTTTGCCGGGGCCATCAATTTGATTCCCACCAAAGCGACCCACGAATTTGCAGCCGACGTTCAGGGCACCATGGGTAACTTCGATCGGCAGGACCTCAATGCCGGTATCACCGTGCCCATCGTTGACGACGTTCTGTCTGTTCGGGCCACCTTTGAGACCACCGAATCTGACGGATCCTGGAAGAACAATCACCCGAATACCTACGCAGGTGTTAAGGGTGGCACGAACGGTAACATCGGCGGCTGGGATAACGAGTCTTACTCGGTGGATGTGCTGTTCACACCAACCGAAAATCTGACGCTTAATGCGAGTTACTACGGCTTTGAAAGGCGCGAAGAGAATAACGCCACGGTCCGACTCAATACCGGCGACGGAACCGGAAACTGCGGCCCGCTGCAGGTCGGTGGGAATCCCAGTCTGTACTGCGGCGAGTACCCGGTCCCGAACAGCGTTGTCACCATGGACCCGCGCGGCTTCGGGCGACAAGCCGATGTTGATGTGTTCCGGTTGTCTGCGGATTATGTAATAAATGATGCCCTCAGCTTGAGCTACACCTTTGGCAATATTGATGCCGAAAGCCAGGCTGCCAGCCCGGCTGAGTCCGACACCATTAACTGCGGCACCATTCTGGGTCCGCCGGTTTTCCCCGCGACCTGTAACTGGCAAGGGGGCCCCTCGGGCTTTATTGATTACGATCAACACGAATTGCGTCTGCGCTACGACAATGGCGGCAAATTGAGCGGAGCGATTGGCGCGTTTTATATGGATGGTCTGGACGAGTCCTATTCGGTGAGTATCAACCTGACCCCGCGGGATACGGCGCCCATTGATTTGCAGCGTGAGAGCTATGGCGGTTTCGCTAACTTCACGTTTGTCGACCAGGATACGGTGACCGAAGCGATGTCCGCCTTTGCTGAGGTGTCCTATGCCATCAGTGAAGTCACGCGCGTGTCTGTGGAGGCACGTTTGACCTCAGAGAAGATCACGACCGACGACAACCGTCGTGACATCCGCGTGGGTAGCGAAACCTTCGAATTTTTCACGCCACGCTTTACTTTTGAGCGCGACCTCACAGCGGACAGCATGCTGTTCCTGACGGCGGCCCGCGGCGCCAAAGCCGGCGGATTTAATTCCAACGCAATTTCTCCAGAGCTGGAAATCTTCGATCCGGAGTACAACTGGACTTACGAGGTGGGTCTGAAGAACACGCTGATGGGCGGCCGGGCGACGGTTAACCTGGCCGCGTTCTATACCACGTGGGAGGAGATGCAGATCAACATCCTTGACCCACTGGGCGGGCCTTTTACCGGAACGTTGACGGCGAACCTCGGTGACGCGACTATCTGGGGTCTGGAAGCGGAAGGTAGCTTCTTGGCAACGGAAAACCTGTCCTTCGATTTCGCGGCCTCCTTCACTGAAGGGACCTACGATGACGGTACTGTGGATGAGCGTTTTACGCGCGGAAATGACTCTTTCCCGCCGCCCTGTGACGGCACAGTTTGCGAGGTAGGTGGCGATATTGGTGGCAACGATATCGAACGTGCCCCGGACACCCAACTCTCTGTTGGCGCACAGTGGTCAGATCAGTTGACCGCAGGCATTGACTACTATGTGCGTGCAGATGTCGCGTACCAGTCAGAGTTCTTTGCGGATCCGATCAATGCGGCCAGCGCGCCGGACCGGACCGTTACGAATGCCACGATTGGGTTCAATATGGATAAGTTTGCGCTGCGACTCTGGGCCCGGAACCTCACAGATGAGGAATATGTGTCCAGCTCGCTGCAGATCATTCAGGCGACTGCCCCTAACATCCTCGGTACCTTTATGGGTGAGCGCCGCACGGTGGGCGCGACCCTGTCTTACACATTCTGAGGACCAAACACCGGGAAGCTTGCTTCCCGATCACGAACATCCCGGGGATCGTGCGACGCGTGATCGGCCGGGTTTTTTTTATCTTCGGCGGGATACTTTTGCCGCCTGAGCTTGCACCATCTGACAAGGGAGGGCGCTATGCCTTTGCTCAATCATGTTTGGATTCTCATTATCGGCCTGACCATTTCCTCACTGGGGTTTGCACAGGAGCAAGCTGTGAGCACTGAGGAGGAAGCGGTAAAAGCGCTGATCTGGGAGCGCGAGATGGCGATCTTCGAGGGACGTAGCGCCGGCGACATTTCCAACTATCTGAATGCGACCAGCGCCTTTTACCTGGGCTGGCCGCCGGGCTTTGCCGAGCCACTACCGCTGAGCGAATTCAAAGCGGGTGCCGATATCGCCAAGGGCCTAAAGGGTGAGGTCACCGATGTGACGAAGATGGGCTTTACCCTTAACGGAAATACGGCCCTGACCTACTTCAAAACCCACCGTACGCGCCTCGGAGAGGCGTTCGCCGTAGACGGTGCTCATGACGTAGACCAGTGGTACGAAAATATTCACGTGTGGACACTGGAGGACGGCGACTGGCGGCTTATCGGCGGCATGGCGCGGCCGAGTGCGCCACCGGCAGAAGACTAGTCTCTGCGCTTGACAGGCCGGCCCTGAGGTCTAGAGTGCCGACTTTCATTTTACGATATAGGTAACATCTATGCAGGCCATAAGCTATTCCGCCTTCGGCGGCTCCGACACTCTCGAAATCACTGAACGACCGGATCCTTCGCCGCAGCCCGGTGAAGTTCTGGTGCGCATCGAATACGCCGGGGTTAATCCCCTGGATTGGAAGATCCGTGAAGGCTTCATGAAAGCAGTCATGCCCTATGAGTTTCCGATCATTCCCGGCTGTGACATGGCGGGGACGGTAGTGGCCACCGGCCCCGACACTTCCCGCTTCGCCATCGGCGATCGCGTGTTCGCCTACGCAAAAGGGGCCGTGATTCACAGTGGGACTTACGCCGAATACATCGCTGTTCCCGAAGCGGTACTCGCCGCGGTCCCGGCATCCATCGAAATGGCGGCGGCGGCGTCTGTACCGGTCGCTGCGCTCACCGCGTGGCAGTCCTTTCACGACTTCGCGCAGCTCAGAGCGGGTGAGACAGTCCTAATCACCGCCGGCGCCGGCGGTGTAGGCAGCCTGGCGATCCAGCTGGCGCGGCACGCCGGGGCAACGGTCATTGCCACCGCCAGCGCAGCCAATCACGCGTACCTCCGGGAACTCGGGGCGCAGCACTGTATCGATTACCGCTCTGTGTCGGTCCCGGATGCGGTTCGCGCCATAGCACCAGGAGGCTGTGATGTGGTGTTGGACTGCGCCGGTGGCGATGCCTACGGGCAGGCTGTGGAGTCTCTGGCTAGCGGCGGGCGTGTGGCGACTATTGTCGGTCCGCCGGACATGGAAGCTGCGCAGCGCGGTGCTTACCGCGCGGAGTTTATCCACTCCCAGCCCAACGGCGCGCAGCTAGAGAGCATCGCAGCGTTGATCTCCGCCGGTGTCGTGAAAACGCCGCATTTGAGTGTGCGCCCGGTGCGCGAAGCCGCGGCGGCCCAGGACGACAGCAGAGGTGGCCATACACGGGGAAAAATTGTCCTGGCTATCGACTTCTAGCTCAGCAGTGCACAGCGCTTTACTTAGCGTACGGCGTTTGCAGGGTTAGGCTTAGTCTGCGGTAACGACTTTGGCTGCTGCCGCGCGCAGCAAGCGATCCCATAGCGCGCTATCAGAATACGTGGAACGGGCGTATCGCTGCTGGCGCCACCCTCTATACTTGAGCAATAGATGGATAGGCGGCGATAGAATGGTGCCACCCCAGTGGGGGCGGCACCCCGTTTTTCTGTTTAGATACAAATCCAGCGCTCCAATCTCCCTCACGCCCTAGTGTTACGTTAGTGACTCAGTCCTCTTTTTATTAGCATCTGGAGACGTTGCAGATCAAGGATCTAACCCAAGGTTCTACCACCAGGATTATCCTGGGCATGGCTATTCCTCTAGCGGCAGGCATGATTTTCCAGACGTTGTACCTGCTGGTGGATCTGTATTTCGTCGCCGCCCTCGGCGATGCCTCGGTTGCAGGTGTCGGTGCCGCAGGAACTCTTCTGTTTATGATCATGGCTCTGACTCAGGTTCTTGGGGTCAGCGCTGTCGCTATGATTTCCCAGGCAGTTGGTCGCAACGACCAGGAGCAGGCAAACCTTGTCTTCAACCAGTCTATCGTTCTATCAGGTATTTGCGCGGTAATCACACTCACCTTTGGCTATTTGTTTGCCGAGACCTATCTTTCCTCTATTGCTGCTGATGAAGATTCCTTGAGAGAAGCCGTCACATTTCTGTATTGGTTTCTTCCAGGTATGGCCCTGCAGTTTGCCATGATGGCGATGGCCTCATCTCTGCGTGCCACCGGAATCGTTAAACCGGCCATGTTTATCCAGGTAATAACGGTTGTTCTTAATACTATTCTAGCTCCGATACTGATAGCCGGTTGGGGGCCAGGTCCGGCACTTGGGGTTATGGGTGCAGGATTGGCCAGCACAATCTCTATCTCCGTTGGAGTTGTCTTGTTGACGCTTTATTTCTTCAAGATGGAGAAATATGTCTTATTCGAAAGAAAGTTGTGGAAACCGCGCTTCGACATCTGGTGGCGCATGGTCGACATTGGCTTGCCTGCCGGCATAGAGATGCTGCTGATGTTTGTCTACTTCTCTCTTGTCTATTGGCTGATCCAGGACCTCGGCGCACCGGCACAGGCGGGATTCAGTATAGGCGGCCGCATCATGAATTCGATTTTCATGCCGACCATGGCCATCGCATTTGCAGTGGGTCCCATCGTTGGTCAGTGTTTCGGCGCCGGGCTGGGCTCGAGAGTGAAAGAGGCCTGCTATAACGGCATGCTGCTGAGCGGTGTGGTTATGTTGCTCAATACAATTCTCTTGCAGTGGCGGCCCGAGCTTCTGGTTGCTTTTTTTAGCGATGAATTGGATGTGATAGAAATCGGTGCCGACTTTCTGCGACTAATCTCTCTAAACTTTATCGCCCAGGGAATTATCTTTACAGCATCCGGCGTGTTTCAGGGACTTGGGAATACTCGCCCTGCAATGCTCAGTTCTGGTGTGCGGCTGCTCATCTTTATTCCCATCGCCGTGTATTTTCGCTATCAGCCGGGATTCACCATAACTCAGGTTTGGTACGTATCCATACTGGCGGTAACTGTCCAGGCAGTGGTTAGCTTGTTGCTGATCCGTCGGGAATTCTCGCTCAAGCTGACCGGGCTTGAGCCTGGGGGAGATGTCACTTTAGGGAAATCGCCTACCGTCATTGCGCCCTAGCGCAACGGTCCGCGCCATGCACCGCTATACGGTGGTGAAGCCCGCCATCAATGGTGGTAAGCACAGCGGCTTCGTTGCATCGCTATCCCAGCGCACGACACCAGAGCTGCTGGACATTGCCGTGCTAACGCGGCCTCTCAGGGCAGGTCCCGGGCGATGCGAAATCCGAAGATGAACGTCAACTTGCCCTCAGGATCGCGACCGCGCCAGGAAGGGCGTTGACGATAGAGCGAGGTGATCCAGGCGCCGCCACGCACCGCCCGCCGATCACACTCGCCCTCCACCTGCACGGCGCTGCCGTCCACAGGGCCTTCCGGGTAAGGCATAAGATAGCAATCCTCAACCCATTCCCAGGAGTTGCCGATCATGTCGTAAACGCCAAAGGCATTGGGCGGGAAGGCATCGACCGGCGCCAGCGCGGCATGGCCGTCATTGCAGTCAACGACCTTCCACTTGACCTTTCCCTCGCCATAATGCATCACCATCGCCTGGTCGCCGACGTTGGCGCGGGTGCAGGCATCGTTGGGCTCATCGCCCCAGGGATAGGCGGTGTCGGAGCCCTCACTGGCGAGGTACTCCCACTCGGCTTCGGAGAGCAGCCGGTAGTGTTGCTCGGTCTCTGCGGAAAGCCACCTGAGGTAGGCCTTGCTGTCGAGCCAACTCACGCAGACCACCGGTTCATTGTCGCGAATGGGGCGGCCGTGACCGGGGTCACGCCAACTTGAGCCGGGCAGGACTATGAGTTCCAGCTGTTCGAAATCCCAGTAGTTGCAGCCCTCGCCGCTGGGGTGGTCGGTACTATCTACGAAGCGCGCATATTCGGCATTGCTTATCGGGAACCGACCCGCGGCGAAGGCCCGTTCGATGCGCATCGCACGCACCGGCCCCTCGTAGCGGCCTTCCTCGCCTCCGTCATAGCCCATGGTGAGCGTGCCCGGGGGCGCCACTACCATGTCCGGACAGTCCTCGCAGTCGCGAAACACGCTGCCGGGATCAAGGTGCACGACAGCTTCTTCGGCAACCGTAAGTACGGCGGCCCCCATGATGAAAGGTACTATCCAGAGCGGTAGATATTTCATGTCCATGCCTTCTGTAGTATTTCCAGTACCGTGCGCTCACCGGATTCCATGGCGCTCTCCATTCCCACTTCCAGGCGGCGAGTGTGCTCACCGGCCATGTGCACGCGCCCATGAGGCGCAACCATCTCGCGGCGGAAGCGCGCCATCTGCCCGGGGGCGTAGCCGTGGCTGCAACCGAGTGCCGTCGGCACCTCTTCCCAGGAAAACACTTTTTCTACCTGCAAGCGGCCGCGCGTGGAGGGGCGCACCCGGGCAAGGTAGTCGAGTACGAATTGGCCGCGCTGTTCCGGCGGCATCAGATCGAGGGCCCCGGCCTTGCGACCCACTGCCAGCGTATTGAGTTTGATGCGACTTCCATCCGCATCGATCTGCTGGCGAATGAGCGTTAGCGGCCCGGTACCGAACATAGAGGCGTTGATGCCGTCCTCTTCCCAGTAGGGCTCCTTGATACTCATCAGTACCTGACTCTGCCTGCCGTAGGGGAGCGTTGCCACCGCCTGTCCCTGCAGGGCTGGCATTAGTGGACGAAAACGGATCCGGCGCAGCACGGTAAACGGTACCGCGGATATGACGTAGTCGCTCAGATAGCGGCTGCCGTCGGCGCAGCTCACTTCGCAGCCGGAATCGTTCTGGTCCACACTGACAACTTTGCTGTTCAGATGCAGGCGTTCGCCAACCTCACGGGCCATGGCTTCCGTCAGCCGCGAACAACCCCCGGCGACGCGCGATGAAGACAGGGCAAACTGCTGGTAGATATCCAGATTCTCATCCGTAGACCGCTCCAGGACTCCGCGCGTCTCCACCATGGAGCGCGTGGCCTCCTGCAGCTGTTTCAGCGCCGAGGCACCGTGCACGCCGGGGTCAACGAGACCCTCGTCGATAAGCTGTATAGCCGCCTCCGACGCGCCTTGTTCCTTGAGCCAGCGGTACAGGGAGATGTCGTAGCGGTCCGCGTCCGGAGACAGCCAGTCGTCAATAGAGTCGAAGGGCGTGCGGGCATCCACGTACAGGGACTTCAGCGTATGGGGCAGGCGCTCACGCTCCGCACCAACGGTTTTGTTAAGTGGCGAGTCTGGCCACTGCTCCGGCGTCAGCAGTTGCCCGTCGATAATAAAGCTGTAGGGCGCATTGACGTTGGCACCGGGAAGCAGTTCCACGCCGAGGCGACGGGCCACGTCGCGCACCCGGGCGTAGCTGGGCCCAATTTGATTGGCCCCGTATTCCGGGCGGCCCGGCACATCGTCGGCGGTGAACACGCGGCCGCCGGGGCGATCCGCCGCCTCCAGCACCACGCAAGTGGCACCGTTGTCGGCCAGCAGCATGGCAGCGTAGAGACCGGCAAGGCCGCCGCCTATGATAGTTACATCGGCGCGCTTCGGTGCGCTGCGCAGTCCACCAGAAGCCAGCAGCAGCGCCGAGGACGCCGAGCCGATCAGGAAGCCCCGCCGATCGACCCCGTCCACCTTGTCAGTCACCGCTTACTGCCCGAAGCGCATCATCGCGCTCAGGCCCACGATACGTCCGTAGCCAAAGGTGACATCATTAGTGGCGCCAACATGGAAGCGGGGCTGCGCTGAGCTCGCCGTGAGGTACTCTTCGTCGGTGAGATTCTTGGACCAGAGCGCCACTTCAAAGCGATCATTCTCGACGCCCACGCGCGCGTTCACGAGCGTGTACTCACCGAGAAACCCGGCGTTGATACCATTGATTGGCTGATCGTCCTTATAGGCCGCATCCGCCCGCGCAAACCAGTCCCAGCCGGCGGTTAGCTGGCCATTAGCCGATACGTAAGCGGACCACATATTCTTGACGGTGCGCCCGAGCTGCTGCCCACCAACATTGGTACCGTTGGGACAGATGCTGCTATCCACACCGCAGGGGCCGGTCAGACCAAGATCGATAGCGCCGCTACTGAACTCCGGGTCGGAGTACCCGTAGGTACCTCCAATCAGGAAGTTGTCGGTTATCAGGAACGAGGCCTCCAGTTCAAAACCGGTCGACTCGGCCTCGCCAGTGTTGCGGATAATAGCGAAAATGTTGGCCGGATCCTCTGACAGCGAGGCAATCTGCAGGTCGCTCCAATCGATTTGGTAAATGGCTGCGTTCAGGGTCAGGCGCTGGTCGAGCCACTGACTCTTGATACCCAACTCAAAGGTATCGTTCTCTTCCTGGTCGTAGAAGTCTTCGCTGGGAATCGTAGAGCGCGCATTGAAGCCACCGCTACGCACGCCCTGAGCGTACACGCCGTAAAGCAGAATGTCGTCGGTGAGCTGGTAATCGGCCGTGATGCGCGGCGTCACCGAATCAAAGTTTGCATCCTGCTGGGCGTTCACGGTTACCGGGTTGGTGAAGTTCAGTATCCGGTTGATGGTCTTGTCCTCCTCGGCCCAGCGCAGTTCCGCGCTGAGGCGCAGCTTGTCGGTGGCCTGCCAGCCCACGCGGCCAAACAGGGCCATCGTTTCCACCGTCTCCTCGCTCTCATTGCTGTCAACGGGCGCGCCGATGGGATCATTGGTGCCAAAGAGGAAGCCGAGAAAGGAGGTCAGGCGCTGTGTTGGGCCCAGCGGTGACGTATCCACAGCGCCAATGGAGGCGTCCGAGCGGTCGGAATCATAGTAAAAGCCACCGACCATCAACTCCAGACGATCACTGGTGAATTCGATGCGCAGTTCCTGGCTGAAGTCAGAGGTTTCGGTTTGGCCCTGCCCCAGATAGGTATTGATCAGCGCGACGCCAGGCTCACCGCTCACTACATCGACAATGCCAAAAGGAACGCCGCTGCTGGTGTAGTCAAAGTCGAAGTAGGACGCGCTCTCTGACTCCACCTGGGCAGTAACACTGCGAATCCACCAGTTCTCCGCAAACTCGTAGTTGAGATCCAGTGAAACGATGGTGTTCTCGGCCTGACGGCCAAAGACGCCCTCATTCAGGTCGAAGGTACCGTCAGTCGGCAGTTCGCCGCAGTAGGTAGTTGATGTACCAAAAGTGGAGACACCGCAGTTGTTCGGAACCAGGTACTGGGCCGCAATATCGTTCTCGAGATCGACGTAATAGCCGAACACCCGCGCGCTGAAGCGATCGCTGGGCGCAAAGTCGAGGGTGCCGGATATGCCCGTAGACTCGTAGCCCTGGAGGTTGCCACTGGATTCAGGGTTCTGGTTCTTAAAGGTGCCGTCAAACTCTTTGTAGGCCACTGAAACCTGGTATCCGACGCTGTCGCTAAGGGGTCCGCTGATGTTGCCGTTGAAGTCGCGGAGCTCGTCGGTTCCCAGGTCGGCGCGAATATCGGCCTCAAAATTTTCTGTTGGCTTGGCGGTAATGTAGTTAATGGCGCCGGCGAAGCTGTTCTGGCCGTAGAGTGCGCTCTGCGGACCCTTGATCACCTCGATGCGTTCCAGGGCGACAAGGCCAATATCCAGGGTGCGGTTGTTTGACAGGTAGATGCCGTTCAGAAACATACCAACATTATTGTCCGTGGCGATGTTGGTCTGCGCCAGTCCGCGGATCACCGGGAGCGACAGGGTGCCGTTAATGTCCTGGTAGACCAGACCGGGGGTGTACAGGGCGACATCGGCGATACTCTCGATGCGCTGGCGGCGGATAGATTCCTCGGTGAACGCCGTGACACTCACGGGCACCGTCTGCAGGGACTCCTCTACCTTACGGGCGGTGACGAGAACCTCTTCTCGCAAAGAGCGCGCGCCGGATGAATCCTGCGCAGCGGAAGGCATACTGGATAGCAGGGCCAGTGCAGTGGCGCTCACCAGTACTCTGCTGACACTGACGGAGGTCGGAGTTTTGTTGGGATAGTTCATTGGTTGATTACCCTTGGTTGATTCGGGGCAGCGGCTGGTTACCAGCGTCATCCCAAATGAAATACTTTCTGAACTGCTTTTACCGGAGCACTGTGTATTTCTTGCCACACGCCACATAAACCACAGAGACGAACTTTCGTGGATGGCGGTTTCCAGTTTCTCCGACCTGCAGTAAAGGTAATGAGAATGCAAGCCATTACACAAATGCAAATGTTAGACTAACGCATACCATTTTGGCATGGGTTGAGGCAGTACACTGGCATAGGTCCATAGGCAGCGCAGCGATGCCGGCCTTCAAGCTGACGTGATTAAGACACTTCAGGGCCGTCGCCGCGCTCAAAAGTATCGGCATGGTGGCGCGGGTCTTAAACATTACCCAGCCCGCTCTTACGCGCAGCATCCCGCGACCTTCCGGTGCCGCAGGAGATTATCAATTCGAGTAATGTGCCCCATATGCTGGAACTCGCGCAGCGCCTGAATCTACTGCTGATCATCCCCCGGCACCTTGTCACCGAGGAAGTGCGCGGCGGGAAGTTAGTGCCACTGCAGTGCCCACCGCTGCAACTTTCTTACCAGGTAGAGATGATCACCCGGCGGCGCGGGACAAAGGCGGCGGGGCTCAGTCACTTTCGGGAAATCGCCCGCCGTCATTTCGCCGCAGCGCAACTGTCCTGAGCGGCTTGGCGGGTCACTATAACCGTGTGCCCTTGCGCGGGCCCGCGTGTACTGCGCAGCGGCCACGGTCAGACCATAAGCAGGTTCCCCAGCGATTCGTGAAGAACTTCAAACCCGTCCGCGTGTGATGCCCGATTCGCGCATAGCCCACGCCAGCGCCCATTCCGGTGTGGGAATTGATGGGGTTCATGGCGAGCATGCCGGCAAGACCGTACTACTCCATGACTCTTGCGGCCTGCGCCTGATTGATGAGGGGCGCTTCGCGCAGGGAGCGGAGCGTCGCGGCATCCGGCGCAAAGGATCCCGGGATCGGCGTACCAGCACGGGCGTCACCCGCTCCCAGCGTGGTGCCAGACGCACCGGCGGCGCCGAGAGCCGTCAGTCCTTTGAGCATGTCCCTACGTTTCATAGTCTTGTCGCTCTCTTCGTCAGCCACAGGCAAGAAATTGGCAGGTCGGCAGGCGAAATCCCACCCGCGTGGGGTTATCTGGCCTCCTGACGAACATCGTAGCGAGAGCGGTCCTGGTATACGGCGATACCGCGCCTCGCTGCCTGCGTCGTGAAGCCTGCTTAGTCGGTTTTCGGCTCTGTAACTACTTTCAGGTAGCGCACCAGCAACTCGCGCTGCGCCTCGTCGCTGATGCCGGCAAAGACCATGGAGGTGCCCGGGATCATGGCGGCCGGACTGCTGAGCCAAAGATTCAGGGTGTCGCTGTCCCAGACGTGTCCGGCTTCGCCCAGCGCAGCTGAGTAGCCGTCGAAGTAGTCGGCGGAGCCGGCCTCGCGCCCAAAGACCCCGGCCAGAGAGGGACCGA
>JBLIIW010000047.1:0-20620 GCA_047635315.1 Halieaceae bacterium
CTGCGCAGGAGGCAGGCCGGTCATCGCGGCGATCCCTGCTGTACCGGCCGTCGCGAAGTCTACAAATCGGTCGGGTAGTTGCCGGCGCAGTGCGTCCAGCGGCTCCGTCCATGTGGCGCGCGGGGGCGCCAACTCGTGAACGTAATAGCCATCGCGAGACACGGTGCCCTGCGGAGCACTGGCAAAGTAACGCTCGGGGATAAAAGTAGCCGCACCGTTTTCAGCAATGAAGGGATGTTCGTTACCGAGTGCCTGTCGCAGCTCGAGAATTTCCGCGCGTGTTTTACTCGACGCCAATACAAGCGGTATACGCAGTTGCTCGAGAAGCTGCAGTACCGGCTCTGCCGCCCGGTAGTTGTAGTCGTGATGATCCAACAGTGACCCGTCAAGATCCGTGCAGACCAGATACACCGGGCCGGTCACCCGGCCGTGCCCAAACCACGACTCGATACCACTCGACGCTGTTCATCTAGCTGTAGGAGCACATCTACGGTGTCGGGCATATGGCGCAAACAGTGTCTGGTGTGGCGCTCAAAATGCGCGACAAAACGCGCGAGCGCTTCCTCATCCATGAGCCCGGACCCGACGCCGTCGACGGTGGCCGCCAGTTTCCGCTCCTGCTCCGTGCGCCATTGCAGAACCTGTTCGAACCCGGGCGCCGCGAGCATTATCCAGAAATCAATGTCCTCGTAAAAAGGTTCAAAGTCCTCAGACAGGGCGCGGTTGGCAAAGGCTCTCCAGTGACCCTGGGGGTCCTCCTCTGTCTCAAGGCGATTGATGGGCGCCTGCACCGCAGCCGCATCCTCGCTGCGGGCACCGAGACACCAGCCCTCAAGCAAGACCAGTTGCAGGGGCAGAGTAACGCGCGGCCAGCGCTCTACCGGGGCCCGCTCATCCAGCGATTTGTCGAAAGCGGGCACGGCCATAGCTTGCGTGGGTAGGCCGCCGCCCCGCAGGCTCTCCAGGGTCCTGTGCAGGAGTCCGAGGTCGTGGGTTCCCGGCACGCCGCGCGTGGCCAGCAACGGATGCACAGTATCCGCGAGCTGCTGCCTTGCATCCCGGGTGAGATAGAAATCATCCAGAGACAGCGCCACGGCCCCGAGGCCATATCGGGCCTGAAGCGCCGCAACCAGATAGTCGCAGAGAGTGCTCTTGCCGGAGCCTTGGCTGCCATTCAGTCCAATCAATAACGGCTTGTCCGGCGACGCCGAGAGCTCCGCAAGCAGCGCCGCGAGGGGATCAAAGAACCGCGCGGCAGTCTGCAGATAATCGTTCTGCAGACGGTTGCGCGCCAGGAACTCACTTTGCCAGGGAGCAGGATCGACGTGCTCAAACACCAGAATGCCTCAACGGGATTATGACGTGTTTGCGCGGAGGCTGGTCCTATAGAACCAACCGGCGAATATCACTCAGCAGCCCACAGACCTCGGTCAGAAAGCGTCCCGCATCCCCGCCATTGACTACGCGATGGTCATAGGAGAGCGCCAGCGGTAGCTGCAAGCGCGGCACAAAGGCCGATCCGTCCCAGAAGGGCCGGGTCTCTGCGCGGCTGACACCAAGAATGGCAACCTCCGGCGCATTGACAATAGGCGTGAAGCCGCGGCCTCCGATCGCCCCAAGACTCGAGATGGTGAAGCTGGCGCCTTGCATATCTGCGGGCCGCAGCTTGCGGTCGCGGGCTTTTCCGGCCATCTCGATAACCTCTTCCGCCAGTTCCCAGATGGTCTTCTGATCGACATCCCGCAGTACCGGAACCATCAGCCCCGCCGGTGTATCCACCGCCATACCGATATGCACATAACGCTTGTAAGTCAGGGTGCTGCCACCATCGCTGAGTGACGCATTGATTTTTTCGTGCCGGCGCAGCGCTACCGCGCAGGCCTTCAACATAAAGGGTATGGGAGTCAGACGGGTACCGCGCTTCTCGGCTTCAGCTTTGAGAGACTTGCGGAAAGCCTCCATCTCGGTGATATCTGCGTCATCAAACTGTGTAACATGTGGCACGTTGAGCCAGTTGCGCTGCATGTTGGCAGCCGTGACCTTGGCGATTTTGCTGCGTTCCTCAACATCGACAGGGCCGAAGAGTGAGAAATCAACTTCCGGTACCGGGGGAATGCCCGTCCCGACCGTCGTCGACGCCGGTGCAGACACGGCCCTCTTCACATAGCTATGCAGATCTTCCTTGATGATCCTGCCGCGCGGCCCGGTGCCGCGCAATTCCGCAAGGGAGACGCCAAATTCTCTTGCGAGCTTGCGTACGGCGGGGCCGGCGTAGACGTCCGCGGCCGGGGCCGCAACCGGAGTCGGGGGCTGCGGCGCGACAGAAGCAGGCTTTGCCGGGCTGTCGCTGCGGACCGGCGTCTCGCGTTCTGCAGGCTTGGCTTGCGCGGGCGCGGTAGGGGCGACGGCTGCAACACCCACCGCAGTCACTTCGAGTTCCAGAAGAGAATCGCCCTGACGAACTTGTTGGCCTTCAGTCACCAACAGTGAGATCACGGTTCCTGCTGAGGGCGACGGGACCTCCATGGAAGCCTTATCGGTCTCCAGAACCACCAGCGTGTCGCCCTCTTCCACCACATCACCGACGCTTACTGAAAGCTCGATAAGATCGACCGCTTCATCGGTGCCGATGTCCGGTACGGGAATCGGAACTGTCGCTGCGCCACCCGGGGCCGGGGCCGCAGTTTGTGGCGCCGGCTCGACGGCGGACTCGAGCGCGGAGGCCGCTGGCGCTGCCGCCGTATTTTCTGCCCCCGACGCCTCAAGAGAATCCGCACCGGCCACTTCGATTCGGACCACCGGATCTCCCTCGCCCAGGGCATCGCCTTCCTTGGCCAGTAGCTCAAGAACAGTGCCGGCGACCGTCGACGGAATCTCCATCGACGCCTTGTCGGACTCCAGCACCAGCAGGCCCTGTTCTACCTCTACTGTGTCGCCGGGGGCAACCAGCACCTCCACGACTTCCGCTGCATCGGAGCCACCGATATCGGGAACAAGCACGGTTTCCTGGGACACGGACGGTCTCCTTTCAATAGGTTGGGGCGTATACGCCCGTCAAACGGTTGTGGGGTCGGGCTTGTCGGCCGGAATCCCCAGTCGATCACGGGCCTCAGCCACGCGACCCGGCTCTATTTTACCGGCATCAGCAAGTGCCTTAAGCGCTGTAAGCGCCACAAATTCACGACTCACCTCGAAGAAGTGACGCAGCTTCGCACGCGTGTCGCTGCGGCCAAAACCATCCGTGCCCAGCGCATAAAAAGGCGCGGGACAGAAGGCTCGAAGCTGCTCCGTAAAGGACTTCATGTAGTCGGTGGCGATAATCACCGGACCGCTACCGTCCTGCAGTTGCTGGGTAAAGAAAGGCACTTGCGGTGGTTCCTCTGGATGCAGCAAATTCCAGCGCTGGGCACTCTTTCCATCGCGCTGCAGCTCGTTGATGCTCGGCAGACTCCACACCTCTGCATCGACACCAAAATCTTCCCGAAGGAGAATCGCCGCCGCCTCGACCTCGCGTAGAATACTGCCAGCGCCGGCCAGGCGTACGCGCAGCCCCTCACCCCCCGCGGCCTCGTGCAAGCGGTACATACCGCGCACTATGCCTTGCTCAACGCCCTCGGGCATCGCCGGCTGCGTATAGCTTTCGTTCATGGTGGTGATGTAGTAGAAACGGTTTTCACGCTCGGCGTACATGCGTCGCATGCCGTCCTGAATGATCACCGCCAGCTCATAGGCATAGGTCGGGTCATAGCTCACACAGTTTGGAATAGTCGCCGCGAGAAGATGGCTGTGGCCATCCTGATGCTGCAGACCCTCTCCGTTCAGAGTAGTCCTCCCGGAGGTCGCACCGATGAGAAAACCCCGAGCCTGACTGTCTCCTGCGGCCCAGGCGAGATCGCCGATTCGCTGGAAACCGAACATCGAATAGAAAATATAGAACGGCACCATGGGATAGTTGCTGGTGCTGTAAGACGTCGCGGCAGCCAGCCAGGCCGAGGTAGCACCGGCCTCGTTAATACCCTCCTCAAGAATCTGGCCCTTGACGTCCTCCTTGTAAAACATGATCTGGTCCGCATCGTGCGGCGTGTAGCGCTGCCCGACGGAAGAGTAGATACCCAGCTGTCGGAACATGCCTTCCATGCCGAAGGTCCTCGCCTCATCCGGCACAATAGGCACCACTCTGCGGCCAATCGCCTTGTCCTTGGCCAGCGTCGACAGCATGCGTACAAAGGCCATGGTCGTAGAAATACTGCGCTCGCCACTGCCCTTGGTCTGCGCACTGAAGGCGTCCAGACCCGGTACCGGGAGGACCTGTGCATCGCTGCGCCGCGAGGGTACAAAGCCACCCAGTTCCCGTCGGCGCTCGCGCATATAGCGCAGCTCCGGGCTGTCTTCCGCAGGCTTGTAGTAGGGAACCGTTGACAGATCCTTGTCATCAATGGGTATCGCAAAGCGATCGCGAAACGCCCGCAACGCATCAATACTGAGCTTTTTGAGAGAGTGCGTCTCGTTGCTGGCTTCGCCCGCCTCGCCGGTACCGTAGCCCTTGACGGTCATCGCAAGAACAACCGTAGGACGCTCAAACTGCCCTGCAGCCTGCGCGTAGGCTGCATACACCTTATACGGGTCGTGGCCGCCCCGGTTGAGATACATAATGTCCTCGTCCGAAAGGTCTTTTACCAGCTCGAGCGTTTCCGGATATTTGCCGAAGAAGTGCTCGCGCGTATAAGCGCCACCGTTGTACTTGTAGTTTTGCAACTCGCCGTCGCAGACTTCGTCCATACGCTTTTGCAACATCCCGGACTCGTCGCGCTCCAGGAGAGGATCCCATTTACGACCCCAGATAACTTTGAGCACATCCCAGCCCGCGCCCCGGAAGACGCCTTCCAGTTCCTGAATAATCTTGCCGTTGCCGCGCACGGGCCCGTCGAGCCGCTGCAGGTTGCAGTTAACGACGAAAATGAGGTTGCCCAGTTTCTCGCGCCCGGCCAGGGAGATGGCACCAAGAGACTCGGGCTCATCGCACTCGCCGTCGCCCAGGAAACACCAGACGTTACGGTCCTTCTGATCGACCAGGCCGCGGTCGCCCTGGTATTTCATCACCCTCGCCTGATAGATCGCCTGGATGGGACCCAGACCCATCGATACGGTGGGGAACTGCCAGTAGTCGGGCATTAACCAGGGATGTGGATAGGACGACAAACCCTCGCCGTCCACCTCGCGGCGGAAATTATCCAGCTGCTTCTCGGTCAGGCGCCCCTCGAGATACGACCGCGCATACATTCCCGGCGCGCTATGCCCTTGGTAGAAAACCAGATCCCCGGGGTGGCTCTCATCATCGCTGCCGCGGAAGAAATAATTACAGCCGATGTCGTAGAGAGTCGCTGAGCTTGAAAAGCTGCTGATATGGCCGCCCAGACCTTCATCATTATCGTTAGCCCGCATGACCATAGCCAGGGCGTTCCAGCGCACCAGCGAACGAATTCGCCGCTCCATAAACAGGTCCCCTGGCATGGGCTTTTGGTCCGCCGGGCTAATGGTGTTGCGAAAAGGCGTGGTAATTGACGGGGGCAGTCGGACACCGGCCTCTACAGCGTGTTTTGCGACCTCCAGCATGAGGTAGCGCGCGCGCGCCTCCCCACCCTGACGCACGACGTTGTCGAGAGCATCCAGCCACTCGCGGGTTTCGAGAGGATCCAGATCTTCATCTTCGTGCATAGTCGATCTCCGACAACGGCCGACACGCTAGCTAGTTCTTAAATGGAACCAACAAGGCGAGCCAACGACCTGATTTGAAAGTTCAACCATCATACCTAGAATTGAAGCGGCGGTAAAAGTCGAACAAGGCACCCGAGCAAGTTCCTTAATAGAATCTAACGCGAGTTGCCCGCGCGCGCCGGGCAGCAACGGCCGATGCATGGGCTCCATGCCCGCCCTACAAGGGCGCGAGATCAATCTGATAGCGGGCGTGATCCTCGCGCAAGACGGCCGGGTCCGAGAAAGCGGCGCCATCCATTAGTGGCGCCTCACCGGCCGCTCCCGCGCTGAAGGCCAGAAGCGAACGACGCGCCTCGAGAAAGTGCTCCCTGTAGTAGGCGCCCCAGTCCTCGAAGTTGATGGCGTTCACAGCCTCAGCCATTCGCTGGGGGCTATCAAAGTGCCACTTTCTGGAAGCGATGGCCTGCCAGTAAAATTCAGCCCGCTCTCCAAGGTTCTTGTGCGGCTTCAGGATATCGTTGGTCAGCGCCTCACGATGACGGACAAACTGCTCCTCGGTGATTTCCGTAATAGTGCTCTTCAGAAACCGGTCCATGGCTGTTTGCACGGCGGCCGCAGAATGAGACGGCGATTGCACCAGCAGGAGCAGCCCCGGAACGTCGTACTGCATCCAGGGGAAGCTCGATACTACATAGCCCAGCTGCTGTTCTGTGCGTAGCTGCTGGAAAAATCCGGAGCGCAGGACCTGCGCTGTGAGCGCCACCGCCGCGCGATCTGACCACTCCTGCCCCGCCCCCTGCAGATACCAGGCCACGACCGCATCATCGTGCTCGATCGTACTTTCGAGCAGCACAGACTCGGATTCGGCAAAAGCCAGCACCTCCGGTGCCAGCGCCACCTGTCCGGCTCCAGCCCCCAGCACCCCATCCAGAGTTGCGGCCATGCGCTCGACGCTGGCCGATGCAAAGTTCCCGTAAAGCAGGCCTTCTGCGCGTGCGGAACTCCAGAAGGCGCCTCGGTACTGCACCAGCGTGTCCAGACTCATGGACTCAAGCGCCGCCATCATGGCGGACTCGCTATATTCGCCAGACCCCATTGCCTCGCGCATATCATCCATCAGCTGTGAAGTCGGCCGTCGCGCGACCGTGTTCTGCAACTCCAGCACCATATCCCGGCGCAGTCGGAGGAACCGCTGCTCATCCAGAGTCTCCCCGGCAATGCTTGCCAGAAGCTCCTCGAGAAGGTCCAGCTGTTTGTCACTGTAGCCACTTATGCGCATGCTGATGCCCTGTGCATGCCGGTAGAAATTGAACCCAAGGCCCGCGAGCATCGCTGGATAGGTATATTCATTCAGCCCATCGGTAACCATGCGCGTATACAGAAGAGCGGCCGCGCGCTGCTCGGCGGATGCCGCTACCAACGGCGAGCGAAAGCTCAGGTAAAGCGCACCCTTGGGCACCCGGAACTCCGCTGCCTGTTGGTACCAGATGCGCTTTCGAGGAGCCTCGAGGAGCAATTCCGGGCGCGGCGGGCTATCATCCGTGATCGGCAACAGGGCAACATCTTCGGCAATAAAAGGATTCGCCACCGGCAGCGACATTGCCTCGCCCGCGTCGGCCGACTGCCAGCGCGAGACCATCAGGGCTTCGGGACCCTGTTCCGCGTAGGGGACGCCGTAGTACGGCGACTCGCGGTCAACGCTGACCTCCGGTGCAGTAAGCACCACCTGCGCGCGGCTGGGACGCAGTCCATCGAGCGCTGCGCTGATCAGCGCAGGATCAAATCGCTCCATCTGGTAAGGCCCGGCGAGCAGGTCCCGATCCGCGTAGTAATGCATGCTGTTCGTCAGACTACTGACGTAACCAATAGGCGACGATGCTTCGCGAAAGCGAAATGCCAGCGCCCCCAAAGCAGCCTGTTCGCTATAAATACCGGCTTGCGGCCCCACGTCGCGGAGCATATCCAGGTAGGCAAACACGTACTGCAATACGCTTTCGTACTCAGTGACACCTTGCTCTGTAAGAGACACTGTCACCGAGAACAGCGCCCCGCCGCGCCAGGATAACCCGCTCCCGGAGGACAATCCCTCGGCGAGGCCTGCGCGCTTGAGCTGAGACAGAAGACTGCCTTCACCCTCATGGCCTACCAGGTTGGAAACATAAACCATGGGCTTGGCGTCGTAGAGCGCGCGGTAGTCGGCGATGGGAAAGTTAAGCTCCAATTGCCGCAGCGTACCCTGTGGTTTTACCCGCAGCAGCATGGGTAACTGCGCATCGACAAACAGTGCTTCAGCCACTGGCTCGAGCTCGACCTGCCGATCTTTTACCTCGCTGAAGCTCGCTCGCACGAGCTTCTCAAGCAGATCCAGTGGTTCGCTGCCAAGTACCGCCAAGCGCATCACATTGGCGGAATAATGCTTCTCGTAAAAGGCGATGAGGTCATCGCGCACCGGCCTATTGGGACGATCCGCAAGGCTATCCAGACTGCCCACGGCAAAGCGACTGTAAGGATGCTCCGGGTTCATACTGGCTTGCAGAACATCCAAACCACGCCGGGAATCGCTTTTCAGCCCCATCTGGTACTCGGCTTCCACCGCGTTGCGCTCTCGTTCGACATAGGCCCCATCGAAGTTCGGCGCGATGAAAAACTGCGCAAACCGATCCAGCGCACCAGGGAGATGCGCGGCGTCCACATCAAAGAAATAATTGGTGTGCTCAAAGCTGGTGTACGCATTACGGGAGCCACCGTGCTCGGTAATGAAACGCTCATACTCGGCTGCGTCCGGATACTTTTTTGTCCCAAGAAACAGCATGTGCTCAAGAAAATGGGCAAGGCCACCCCGATCCGCAGGGTTATCGCCGCTTCCTACCTGCACATCCAGAGAGGCGGCCGACTTGGGCGTGTCGGGATCCGAGATAAGCAAGGTCTTAAGGCCATTGTCCAGTGTCAGCAGGCGATAGCCGTAGGTGTCGTTGGGACTCTGGAGAGGGGCTGGTGCTGTAAGCGGGACAGCGGTGCTGCACGCCGCAAGAAACAAAGCCTGTAGCGAAACGGCAGCGAAAACCGCCGAAAACCGGATCTTTCTCAAACTCATAGAGCTACTCCGAGGGAACTGCTTGGGAACTGCGTGCGCGTCTTGGCCAGGCGTTAATCACAGCCTTGATCAGGGTAGCCAGTGGAATCGCGAAAAACACGCCCCACAGGCCCCAGATACCGCCGAAAAACAACACCGCCACGATAATGGCAACCGGATGAAGGTTAACGGCTTCCGAGAACAACAGGGGAACCAGCACGTTGCCATCCAGCATTTGTATCACCACATAGACCGCAACCACCCAGTAAAATTCCGCCGTCAGTCCCCACTGAAAAAATGCGACCGCCGCGATCGGCACCGTAACGATGGCGGCGCCAATGTAGGGAATAATCACCGAAAGGCCCACCAAAAGACCGAGCAGCGCCGCGTAGCGAAGGCCAAAACCAGTGAAACTGATGTAGCTCACGGCGCCCACAATGACAATTTCTACTACCTTGCCCCGCGCATAGTTGGAAAACTGCACGTTCATTTCCGCCCAGATTCGATTCAGCAGGGGACGCTTATCGGGAAGGAATGCCGCCAGCCAGCGGGTGATGATGTCGCGGTCCTTGAGCAGAAAAAAGACGATGGTGGGCACCAGCACCGCGTACACCAGGAGCGTAAAAAACCCGGGAAGTCCGGCCAACGTGCGCGTGACGATACGTTGCCCGAGGCCCGCGATTTCGCCCTGCACCGAGGCAATCATCTGATCAACCTGCTGCTGGCTGAAGACCTCCGGGTAACGCCCGGGCAGCACATTCAGCAAATCTCGCCCCTGTTCCACCATGCGCGGCACCTCCGCAAGCAACCCCAGAGACTGACGCCAGATGAGGGGCAACAAACCCAGAAGAACCGCAAAGAACGCACCTACAAACACCAGAAAGGCGATCGCAAAGCCCAGCCAGGGGGGCAACCCCAGGTCGCACAGCAGGTTCACCACACCCTGTACGAGGTAGGCGAGCACGATAGCTGTCAATAGAGGCGCGAGAATATCGCCAATGGTGGCAAGCATCACCAGCGACAGGAAAATCAGCACCAGCAGGAGTACCGATTCCTCCTCGAACAGGTAGCGCTCGTACCAGGTGTTGAAAATCTCCAGCATGCTCAGCGTTTTCTCAGCAAGAAATGGAACTCGTCACCCTGTGACCAGCTGCGCAGGAGGTCGTTACCGCTCTGGCGGGCAAAAACCTCGAAATCGCGTTCCGCACCGGGATCCGTTGCAAGCAGGAACAGCAGCTGGCCATCGGCCAGCGCGTTCAGCGCGCGCTTGGCCATCAGCAATGGCATGGGACAGCGGTGCCCACGCGCATCCACCCGGGCATCTGCGCTCGGTTCCGGGGCCCCGGCGGCGTCCGGATTCACCCGCGCCGCAAAATGGTCATCATTGCTCAATGGGCATACAGCCTCTGTGCTGGTGCGCTTGGACGAACCTGTTCCTACTCTCAATGACTCTGGACACTCGCACAAACTCGCCCCCCAACGAACTTAAGGGCGTGCGCACCGTCCAAGATAACGTCAGTTCATATTCCACAGGTCGTTAAGGACTTTGGTCGCGTAGAATACTGCATGCTGATGATCGCCACCACGAAAACACTGTTGTCTCCTCGAACACTCTGCCCGTCGCGCCGGTGGTGGTACGCGCGCCCGGTGCTATTTGCCCTGTTGATCGGCATCAGCATGGGTGGCCTCGCTGCAACCACGGAGAAGCTGAAACTTCCGAATCTGGGCGAATCCAGTACCAGCCTCTTTTCGGCCGAGTACGAGTATCAGTTGGGTCGGGCCTGGCTACGGGTGTTTCGCAGCCAGGTCGCCACCGTTAACGATCCTTTGCTGTTCGCCTACCTCGAAGACCTGATCTTCCGGCTGGTGACGCACAGTGAACTGCAGGATCGTCGCATTGAACTGGTACTGGTCGACAACGGCAGCATCAATGCTTTTGCCGTACCGGGTGGCGTAATGGGGATTCACAACGGGCTCCTCCTGCACGCGAAGACCGAGGATGAAATGGCAACGGTAATCGCCCATGAGATCGCACACCTAAGTCAGCGACACTTCTCGCGGCGGGTTGAGTTCCAGAAAAAGCAGCAGCCACTGACCCTCGCCGCGATGCTGGCAGGCTTTGTTCTGATGGCGACCGCGGGCGGCGACGTGGGCCTTGCAGCGTTGAGCGCCGCTCAGGCGGCAGCACAGGACTCCGCCCTACGCTACTCGCGGAGTAACGAATCAGAGGCCGATCGTGTGGCCATGCAAACCATAGTGGACGCGGGAATGAATCCGCATGCGGCCTCGTCCATGTTCGAGCACATGCTACAGGCTTCTCGTTACGCAACCGGTAATCGGGTGCCCGAATTCCTGCGCACCCACCCGCTGTCGGAAAATCGCATTGCTGACACGCGCAACCGCGCTCGCCAATACCCCAAACAAATTCGCCCGGCTCGGCTCGATTACCAGCTCATGCGCGCCCGCGCAGTAAACCAGCTCGCGGATACGCCGGAAGAAGCGATCGCCACTTTTAGCGACGAACTGGACGGGAGCCCGCGATCAACCGCCGCTGCGCGTTACGGGCTAGTTTTGGCTCTGACGAATGCCGGGCGTACGGACAAGGCGGCACTTGAACTGGACTCACTCTGGGCAGCCGCGCCAGATCGCCTCGAATACCTTATTGCAGATGCCGAGATCGATATGGCGCGCAACCAACCACAAAAGGCCGTCAAAAAACTTCGCGCGCGCCTCCGCCTCAGTCCGGGCAACCATCCACTCACCATGACCCTGGCCCGGGCGCTCCTGCAGGATCAGCAAGCGCATGTCGCCGAGCAGGTACTTGTGGAGCAAAGCAAGCGCAAGGCTGGGGATCCCTACCTGTGGTACCTGCTCGCGGAGGTTCAGGGGCTGTCGGCTAATATCATCGGCCTACACCAGTCGCGGGCGGAGTATTTCATCCTCAACGGTATTCTTGATCAGGCCGAAAAACAGCTGCGCTACGCGCAGAAGCTCGTGCGCGATGATTACACTACCAGTGCGAAGATCAACGAGCGTCTGAAAGATATTGGCAGGATGCGGGGAATGCTGGAGCCCTGAGCTCAGTCCGTCACGCGTTTTGAGGCGAACTCAAACATTCGGCGGAGCGGCACCATGGCGCGCTCACCGAGTGCCGCATCCACAAAGATCTCGTTATCATCGCGATCGAAGGCCGAGGCAAGGGTTTCCAGCTTATTCATCGCCATCCACGGGCAGTTGCCACAGCTGCGGCAGGTGGCGCCGTTACCGGCAGTGGGTGCCATGATAAATTGCTTGTCTGGAGCCTGCTGCTGGAGCTTGTAGAAAATCCCCTTGTCCGTCGCCACAATAAAGCGGGGATTATCCATCTGCCGCGCCGCATTGATAATCTGGGTCGTTGAGCCCACTCGATCCGCCAACGCAATCACGCTGGCAGGCGATTCCGGGTGGACCAGGACAGCGGCATCCGGATAAGCCCGCTTCAGGTCTTCCAGGGCCCGCGCCTTGAACTCCTCATGGACGATGCAAGCACCATCCCACATGATCAGGTCTGCTCCGCTCATCCGTTTGACATAGTCGCCCAGGTGCCGATCAGGGGCCCAGAGAATTTTCTTGCCCTGTTCCGACAGATGCTCCGCGACCTCCAGAGCGATGCTGGAAGTGACCACCCAATCTGCGCGAGCTTTCACGGCGGCCGAGGTATTCGCGTAAACAACGACCTCCCTATCCGGATGATCATCGCAAAAGGCCGCAAACTCATCCGCTGGGCAACCAATATCCAACGAGCAGGTCGCTTCCAGATCGGGCATCAGAACCCGTTTATCCGGCGTGAGGATCTTTGCCGTCTCGCCCATAAAACGCACACCCGCAACAATTAACGTGTCTGCGCTATGGTCGCGGCCGAAGCGGGCCATTTCGAGCGAATCCGATACACAGCCGCCGGTTTCCTCGGCCAGCGCCTGTATCTCGGGCGCCGTGTAATAATGCGCCACGATGACGGCATTGTGCGTCGCCAGATCGTCCTTGATCCGCTCACGCAGCTCTTCAAGGCGCTGCGGCGAGCGCTCCTCCTCCGTTTCCCTGTCAAGATGGTGCTGAACTTGGGCGCGGATCGCTTGCAAGCGATCTGAGGCGATAGTCATACGGGGCCTTTGTGAAGGAAAAAAAGAAAAAATAGTAGCACAGAGCTGAGCCGATACCAGCACGCTGTGGTTGGACAGCACGCTGTGTTTCTATGGAGCACAGTGATAGCCTTCGCCCACTTATAAGTCGAGGCCCGCCCACCCCAATGTCCAACGATGCCACCCTGCCAAAACAGCGCGCCAAGATTCTCGTCTGCGACGATGATATCAACGTACGGCTGCTAACGCGGCAATGCCTGGAATCCGAAGGCATGATTGTGGTTGAGGCGGCGGACGGCCATCAGGCTCTGGACGCCTTTGTTCGCGAACGGCCCGACCTGGTATTTCTCGATGTGGAGATGCCGGGCATGACAGGACTGGAAGTCTGCCGGCGCATCCGCGCAATGCCCCAGGGCGAGACGATTCCTATCATGATTGTCACGGGCTCGGATGATCGCCAGTCTATAGACGACGGCTTCGACGCGGGCGCCACTCAGTACAAGACAAAACCCGTGAACTGGACTCTCCTGAGCCGCGACGTTCAGTACATGCTGCGCGCCAGTAACGCCTTCAATTCACTGAAGCGCCAGGAAGACCGGCTGCGCTACCTCGCCTACTTTGATCCGCTCACCAGCCTGCCGAACCGACGCAGCTTTAACGAGCAGCTACATCGCATCATCAAGCGTGCCGCGCGACTGAATACCCATGCGGCGCTGCTGTTTATCGACCTGGACAACTTCAAGCGCATCAACGATTCGATTGGTCACGGCCGCGGCGACCGCCTGCTGGTAGAGATTTCCAAGCGCCTGATAAACGAGCTGCGCGAAGACGATGCCATCAGCTATTTCACCGATCACAGCGCTGCAGAAAAAAACGAGGGCGCCACGGAAATCGCCCGTCTTGGCGGCGACGAATTCACCGTGATGATCGCCGATGTACAGCACACGGATGACGTTGAGCGAATCGCCAAGCGCATCATGACAACACTGTCTGAGCCCATACCGCTACAAACGCACAACCCTGTGGTAACCCCCAGTATTGGCATCGCGATGTTCCCGCAGGACGGAGAGGAAGCAGACGCCCTGGTGCGCAATGCGGACACGGCCATGTATGCAGCCAAGGCGGCCGGGCGAGCCTGCTACCGATTTTACAATGAAGCTATGAATGCGCGCTCCGTCGAGCAGCTCAAGCTCGAGGAAGATCTTCGCGAGGCCCTGCGCACCGACCAGCTTGAGCTTCGCTACCAGCCGCAGATTGAGGTGCTAACAGGGAGCGTAGTCAGTATGGAAGCGCTGGTGCGGTGGAAGCACCCCGAGCGCGGCATGGTATCTCCTTCAGACTTCATTCCCGTGGCCGAGCGTACCGGACAGATCATAGAGCTCGGGGCCTGGGTGCTCTCGGAGGTTGCGCGGCACTGCATCTACTGGGACTCAATCGGCCTTGCGCAATTTCGCGTCTGCGTGAATATATCGCCTCTGCAGTTTAATCAGCCCGACCTGGTGCACTTTATCCAGGAATTTCTGGCGAATTCCGGGCTCGACCCGGCCCGGCTCGAATTGGAGCTTACGGAAGGCGCGATCATGAAAGACGGTGAGAGTAATATCAAAAAGCTCAACCAGTTGAAGGAGCTCGGACTTGATCTGGCTGTGGATGATTTCGGCACCGGCTACTCCTCGCTCAGCTACCTGAAACGCTTCCCGATCAATACCCTCAAGATTGACCAGAGCTTTGTCGCGGACATGAATAGTTCCGACGGGGTAGCCATTGTCGATGCCATTATTGCGCTGGCAAAAACGCTCAACATGCGATCGATTGCGGAGGGCATAGAAAACGAAGATCAGCTCGCGCACCTGATCGATCGCGGCTGTGATCTGATGCAGGGCTACTACTTCGCGCGGCCTCTCTATCCCGAAGATGTACCAGATGCTATGCGGCAGGACTACTCCAAGGACATAGCACGTGCCCGGGGGCTCAGGGAGCGCCGCTGATGCGGCGTAGTGTGTCGACTGATCACGCCTTGGCCTCCCCAGGTCAGCCGGAACTTGTCCCTCTCCACGCGAAACGATCAACCGCAAACTATGCGGCCCTGAGATGGGCAAGAACGCTGGCAGCCGCTATATCACTGAGCTTGTTGGCCAGTGGCGCTGTGTCGAATCCCGCGCATATCCCGGAGTCGGACGAGCACGAGGCTGAGCTACTGGTCATGCTACAAGGCGATGATCTCAAGACCATTAGCGAGAACCTGGTGGCCAGCGGCGCCACCATCACGCACCAACTCCCGATAATCAACGCTGTCGGTGCGCGCATGAGCCGTGCGCAACTGGAAATCGTAGAAGCGGGCACCCCGCAGCTGCGCCGGGTCATCGACGATCTCGCCTACGAGGCGGAGCCCAAAGACGATGAGGATCGGAATGATTGTGGTCTCGCCGGGAGCCTGGAGCTCCGCTGGAGTGATTCGGTAGCTCGCTGGGCCCTGTTCAACAAGTCTGATCGCGATCTCAACCTGGAGTCGATACACCTCACTTGGCCGGAGACCCTAGGTGAACTGAGAACAGTGAAGCTCGAGAGCAAGCTGCTCAAGTTGAACTACAGTCAACGCCGCGAGGTTGAGGCCCTGGTTGCGGACGACACGTCCGCCGGGCTCCCAGCTGGAAGCGAGACGGCAATTTATCTCGACTTCAGCAAGGCTCCACAAACGCCATTCACGACACAGCGCGCAATTGCCTTGCGCGCGCAAGCAGGAGCGGACTGCAGTACGAAACTGGCACCGAGCTACGATGCGCCGGGAGAGGACAGTTACTACGCAACGGTCAGCGGTGCCGCACTACTGCACAGCCATGGCGTTACCGGCACTAACATCACTGTTGCCGTACTCGACTCAGGCCTCTGGGAACATCCGGAGTTGGCAACAGATACCGCGGGGAAAAACAGGATTGTGGCGCGCTACGATGCCATCCACGATCTGGAGCCTGAGGAAGCCTTTGACGAAAGCGGACACGGTACGCACATGACAAGTGTGCTCGCCAGAAGTCGGCCCGCTACGCGTCAGGGCGCCGATACACCCAGTTACCACGGCATTGCACCGGACGCACGGCTGGTCGTTGTGAAGGCCTTCGACCACTCCGGCGAAGCCGGTTTTCTGGATATCGTACGCGGTGTGCAGTGGGTGCTGGACAATCGCGAAGCCTACGACATACGTATTCTCAACCTCTCATTCTCCGCACGACCTAGGTGGCCCTACTGGGATGACCCCATTAACCAGGCGCTAATGCGCGCATGGGAGGCCGGGATCTTCATTGTCGCGGCTGCCGGTAACGAGGGCCCGGAGCCGATGACCGTAGGCTCCCCGGGCAATCTCCCCTACATCCTCACAGTGGGTGCCATCACAGATTCCTGGACCGAGTACGATCACAGCGATGACTACATTCCCGATTTTTCTTCACGGGGACCTACCCCCATGGGCCATATCAAGCCCGACATTGTTGCTCCAGGGGGGCATATGTCCGGGCTTGTACGGCCAGGCTCATCGCTCCTCAAGGAATTTCCCGAATACCTGTTGAGCAACGGCGAATTTGTGATGACGGGAACATCGCAAGCATCCGCTCTGGTATCCGGTATTGCGGCGTTGCTTCTCCAGCTTGAGCCCGGCCTCAGCAACAACGCCCTCAAATGTATGCTGACAAGTAGTGCGCAACCGGCCATCGAAGCCGATGGCCGTCTCGCCTATTCGCCTTTCCAGCAGGGCAGTGGCTTGATGAACGTACAAAGAGCTCTTACCTTGGGCGAAACGGATTGCGCGAACGCGGGTCTATCACTGGAACAAGATATGGCGAACAGCGACCATTTCAGCGGGCCGGCTGTCTTCGCAGAAAACGCCCCCCCATCCCTCCCCGGGCAGCACCAGTTAATAAGCGACCATGAATCCGAAAAGGGCGCGTCCGTAACCCGCCGATGGGGAGCTAGAGCACACGTTGAGCGGATGACCGACCCGGACGCACCTTCTCCTATAGACTGGCTAAACGTAGTCAGAGATGAAATCCAGCGCATGGAAGCGATCACCCGCGACGCCGAATAGACTCACCCTCTAACCCAAACGGGTTAACAACACCCCTGTTTACAAACCTCCGTTACGCCTAAGTTGGAACCTCAAGATCCTGAGAAAAAGCTTCTCAGTTGGTCACCCGCATAGTTAACGCGGTCAGCCAAGGATGTCATCGACTACGAAGTTGGGGAAAGATTATGAAAAACCTGAAAACGATGTGTGGATTAGCGATATTAGCACTGTCCACAAGCGTCATTGCAGAGCAGAACCCCCAATTTAGTCCTAGTGCGCTCAAAGCAGCCGTCGCAAAGGACGTTTTGTACGGGGACGCGAATCTATCCCAGTACAAATGGAGCGAAGACGCTGTTCAAGGCGGCAGGCGTTCGGATGCCACGAGCGAAAGGGAGCTTCTCGAAAGCTCCGAAGTTTGGTCGCGAAACGCAACACTGGAGAATGGCGCTGGCATGAATTCGAATGCGCTTGCTGTAATCGATGAGGCTGCTCAGAGCACCATCGGCTATCGGGACACAACGTCCCAGCCAACCTGGGGCGTACGCTCATCGGTCAGACAAGATGCTTACAAATGGGGAGTGCGCTCCACCTCTGACCAGCAAGCCTACAAGTGGGGCGTAAGGTCCGCTGCCGAGCAAGACGCTTACAAGTGGGGAGTGCGATCCGCCTCTGACCAGCAAGCCTACAAGTGGGGCGTAAGGTCCGTTGCCGAGCAAGACGCTTACAAGTGGGGAGTGCGATCCGCCTCTGACCAGCAAGCCTACAAGTGGGGCGTAAGGTCCGCTGCCGGGCAAGACGCTTACAAGTGGGGAGTGCGCTCCGCCTCTGACCAGCAAGCCTACAAGTGGGGCGTAAGGTCCGCTGCCGAGCAAGACGCTTACAAGTGGGGAGTGCGATCCCACACCGAGCAACAGGCTTATAAGTGGGGCGTAAGATCTGCTGCCGAGCAACAAGCCTATAAATGGGGCGTAAGATCTGCTGCCGAGCAACAAGCCTATAAGTGGGGCGTACGATCTACTGCCGAGCAACAAGCCTATAAGTGGGGTGTAAGATCCACAGCAGCGCAACAGGCCTACAAGTGGGGTGTGCGCTAGCAGCCAAACTGTATCACTGACCCTTAGCGGCCTGCGATTCAGCGCGGGAACACCAACCTAGTGGTAGTATTTGCACATCGGCCTCGTAGACAACGGGGCCTTTTCTTTGGCCCCGCATAGTAATGCGATCTCTCCCCCCCCCCAAAAGTGGCACGTTTCAGTCAGCTTCTTTACAATCAACTGAAGGAAGTTGGACATACGCACAAATGGCGCGTCAATTAATCGGTTCATTCGCAGTAATTCTGCTCGCTGCACTTACAGCGCTACAAGTTGCAGCACAGCCGCCTAATGATGGTGCCGAGTTCGATTTTCGAGTAGCTCCATTCTCAGACGATTTCCCTCAGCAAACCATCCAAACCCTTTACCAAAGTCAGACTGGGGAGCTTTGGATCGGAACACAGGAAGGGCTTCATGTTTATCGAGGGAAAACCGTAAACAGCTACTTCTATGACGTAACGGATCCGCGCACGATAAGCTCCGACTACATTACTGCCGTAACTCAGACCACCGATGGAACTATACTGGTGGGCACGAGGGACGGCGGACTCAACACTCACAACGGAACTCTGCCTGGCTTTACGCGGTTAGCCCTTGAAGGACGGCCGGATGAACAGCCTAATGTCGACGAAGGTGTCTTTTCGCTGTACACGGACAGTAACGACCAAGTATGGGTCGGCCACGACGGAGCCATCAGTATAGTTCGCCGTAATGGCGACTTCGAACTACTCATCGATCACTCAAGCACACAATCAGACGTAGGACTCGTAAACGGATTCGCCGAAACTGGGAACTCCATTTGGGCCGTGACTTCGGCAGCCGGGGTACTAAGTATTGGGAACAACGGCCAGATACTAAACCGAATTTCACCTTTTAAGCTATTTGGAGAACAAGGAAGTAGCGTACAGACGACTGGCATCTACGCCGATTCGTCGGGGCTGCTATGGATCTGGTCACTAAACAATGGCATCGCCATTGTAGAGCCATCGAGTCAGGAAGTAGTGGCAAGGTTACTGAGTGCAAAAGATGTACCACCTGATCGCCGTCGAATCTACGATGTATTCGAGATATCCGAGGATCACTTCTGGATCGGCACCGGCGATGGTCTCTATGCCTATAACAGCAGACATGGAACGATAATAAGCGCCGCTGAAGACATTGCGATCTATGCTTCACCCAACGTTATAGATATTGAACGCACAAACGATGGAACATTCTGGATAGGAACAATTTACGGGTTAGTAAAGGCCACCGAGAAAACCTTCAATGCACTGAGCACGCTGAATACTCAGCTAAGCGACGATTCGATAAACGCTTTCGCAGACACTCTATCCGAAGGAGTGTGGATAGGAACTCAGAATGGACTCAACGAATACGACCAGCACGGGAATGTAGTTCGTGTGCTCAACGAACTCACGCAGCCAAGCCTATCAAATCCGTCGGTCATGTCTCTTTATCAAGAACCGTACGGCCTGTGGGTAGGTACGTTTGCCGGGGGACTAAACTTCCTGCCGGCCGCAGGCGGCGAAACCCGGGTCTACCATCATTCTCGAGTTGACCCAACGACCATTGGCTCCATGGGAGTCACTTCTATCATTCGAACGCGAGACGGCGCACTACTAGTAGGTACATACCAAGGCGGCCTAAATATGCTGGACGAGTCAGGAACCAAGTTTACGCGATTCCTGAACTCACCAACAAACCCGAGAAGCATAAGCGACAACAATGTGATCGCGATATTCGAGGATTCTCAAGGTGTTATTTATGTCGGAACCGAAGACGGATTGAACATATTTGACATCGAAGAGGGCTCATTCACCACCATAAGGTCAACACGCGGAAAACCTGACTCCTTGTCGAGCAATTTGGTTTGGTGTTTTTTTGAGGATTCCGAAGGTAGCCTCTGGATTGGAACAAACAAAGGAGGCATAAACGTTTGGAAACTCGAAGATCGAAAAAACGGTGTTGCGCATTTTGAACACTACTCTGACCTCGTAAAACTGCCATCGAACAGCATCTCGGGTATTTCTGAAGACGAAGAAGGATATATATGGCTTTCGCATAATGCAGGCCTCACACGACTGTCAAAAGATTTCAGCTATGTCAGGCACTTTGGCAAGCGCGATGGGCTTCAAGACTCCGAGTTCAATGTGGGCGCTTCATTTAGGACCAAGGAAGGCCGCATTCTATTCGGCGGAAACCGAGGGTTTAATATTATTGACTCCCAAAACCTTCCGGGTCTAGGCGAGGGACCCATGGTCTCAGTTGCTGAAATACGGGTTATGAATCAGCGGATTGCGCTTCCAAGTACAGCGCTAAGCTTAGCTAAATTTGACGTTACGCTATCTCATCAGGACACGTTGCTAGAAGTAGATTTTTTTGCAGATTCCTACATGTCGCCCGAAGATGTCACCTACGCCTACACATTAGACGGCCTCACCCGGGACTGGGTAATTGGCAAGGATAAGAACAGGGCATCATTCACCACGCTCCCAACGGGGACTTATACTTTACGTATGGCTGCCGCTAGCCCCACGGGTGAGTGGAGTTGGGATAGCGCCTCCCTACA
>JBLIIW010000048.1:0-20555 GCA_047635315.1 Halieaceae bacterium
AGCGGAAGGCGCCACGCCCACGTCGCGGGCAATTTTGCGCAGGGAAAGCGCCGCCAGCCCATCAGTCTGGAGAATTTGTTTTGCCGAATCGATCAGTTTCGCCCGGAGATCACCCCGATGATAAGACTGCTTCGCTGCCTGCATCTCTCTTCCTGCGCTCTGCGAGTTGTTCCAGGCGACGCCGGATTATGCCGTGTCGTCGCGCATCTATCGGAAAGTTCCACAGTATAACGGCGGCGATCACGCTGGTTAGCGCAGGAACGACAATATAGACGATAACCAGCCCGACAAAAGCGAGTCCGACGTTGTCGCCGCCGATTTCATAGCCGAACAGGGCCAGCAGGGGGAAAGCGAAACCAGCACCTATACCCATATTCGCTTTTTGGAGCAGGGTCTGTATCGCAAAATAGTTGCCCGTATCGTTGGATCCGGTTTTCAGGGAACCGTAGTCGGCGACGTCACCCAGCACCGCCATCGGCGCCATATAGCTCGCTGCATTAACGGCCGCGGTTACCGTCACAATCAGCATCGCCGGTATAAAGGCGGCCTTGCCGGGCTCCAGCAGCAGGACCACCGGTTGAACCAGCGAGTACACGGCCCAGGACAGGGCCCAGCAGCGATGCTTACTGTAGCGCCCCATAAGCCTTCCCCAAACAGGCATGGACGCGGTTTGTACCACAAAGAACCAGATCATCAGCCAGACAAACTGATCACCCAGTTGCAGATAGTCGCGCATAAAGACATAGATCACCGAGAGATACATACCCTGGCCGATGCCCCAGATCGCCTGCGCTATTACGTAGCGCCAGAGCGGCTTGTTGAACTTCAGGCCGGCAATGATCTGGCTGATCGACTGCGGCGAGGATTTGGCGAGGGTTTCACCCTGGGGTACCCGCCAGACAGCTACCAGAGCGGACACGGGCATGATGATCACGAACAGCCAGGCGATAGCAAAGATGACTTCGGGACCAATGTCCGTCGTGCCCGTAATAGGCGACAACAACACCGGCAAGGTCCAGAACAGGAGACTGCCGATCACGGTCATTATCGAGTAGCGGGTGGATATGCGGCAGCGGTCCTTATAATCCACCGCCAGTTCGCTGCCCCAGGCCATATGGGAAATGCTGAAGATAGTGAATCCAAGATAGACGCCGCAGAGCCAGAAGGCGTAGTAATAGGCACCGACCTCCGGGGAGGGTCGAAACAACTGGAAGATCGCAATGCTGGAAATAATCGCACCGGCCACCATCCAGGGTTTGCGTCTTCCCCAGCGGCTTCTTGTGCGGTCAGACAGGTAGCCGACGATGGGATCCGTGGCCGCGTCAAACCACCAGCGCAGCAGGTTGACCAGGCCGATCCCGGCCAAAGTGGCGGAGGTGTTCTCTACGTAAAAAGTCGGCAGGACAATGGCGGCCGGCAGATTGATAAAGGCGATGGCGATGGAGGGCATCGCATAGGTCCAGATCTCGACATCGCTGGCGCGCCGCAAGGTGCCTACTCCACGTCCGGCAGTGCGCTCAGCACAGCCTCGATTGCGGCCACCACATCCGGAGTCAGCAGGGCGACCGCCGCCACGGCGGCGAGGTTGTCGCGCAACTGCTCCGGGCCGCTGGCGCCCAGGATCGTGGTGCTGGCCTGGGGGTTGAGCCGGGTCCAGGCCAGGGCCAGGTGTGTCACAGACAGGCCAATTTCAGCTGCGATGAAGGCCAGGCGTCGCGTGGCTTCGACGCGGGCTATACCTTTGTCGCTCTCGATATCGCGTGCCAGCCACTCGTAGCCCGACAGTGCGGCACGTGTTCCCGCCGGGATGCCGTCGCTGTATTTGCCGGTAAGGATGCCGGAACAGAGCGGCGACCAGACGGTGGTCCCGAGTCCGTACTTGTCGATCAGCGCGGCGAAGTCCTGCTCGACCGTGCGACGATGAAACAGGTTGTACTGGGGCTGCTCCATGGTCGGTGGAGTCAGGTGATGCTGTGCCGCGATTTCACAGGCCTGGGCAATGCGCTCCGCGGGCCACTCGGAAGTTCCCCAGTAAAGCACCTTGCCCTGGCGAACCAGATTGTCCATTGCCCGAACCGTCTCCTCCACGGGCGTGTCGAAATCCGGGCGGTGGCAGAAATAGAGATCGAGATAATCAACACCGAGACGCTGCAGTGCCTGGTGACAGGCTTCAGTGACATGTTTGCGGCTCAGTCCCTGCTGCAGGACCCCGGGGTTTTTCTTGCTGCCGAACATGACCTTGGAGGAGACGCAGTAGCTATCGCGCTGCCAGTTCAGGCGTCGCAGGGCCTCGCCCATCAACAGCTCGGACTGGCCCCAGGCATAACCCTCCGCGTTGTCGAAAAAATTGATGCCGGCGTCGTAGGCGATGGACATACATTCCATGGCTGCGTTCACATCCACGCCGCGCCCAAAATTCACCCAACTTCCGTAGGCAAATCCGCTGAGCTTAAGCCCGGAATTGCCGAGTCGTCGATAGTCCATCGTGTCCCCATTTTTCTCGAAGGAAGGAGGGCTCAGCCTGAACGCCCAGCCTGTGTTTTATATGAACGATGTTCATATTCCTTTATGGCAGTGATGGCGTCAACTACAATAAACGCTCCGCTCAGCGAGCATGTCCGGCGAGGAACCATGGCCAATTCCGACTGGCAGTATCTCACGACGTCCCGGCAGGGACGCGTACTCACGGTCAGCTTTGACGGTAAAGACCGCGTCAACAGCATGAACAATGCCCTGATGCGTGAGCTCACGCAGCTCGCGCAGAGCCTGCGCCAGGACAGTAGTCTGTCTGCCGTCGTGCTCTGTGGCGCGGGTTCGACTTTTAGCGGTGGAATGAACCTCAAGGATCCGGAACTGCTGAACGCCGGCAAACTGTCCGCCGCTCAGAAACGTGTTCAGGTGCGCGTTGGACCGGATATGTGCGCCGCCTGGGAGGCGCTGGACCAGATAACTATCGTCGCCATCGAAGGCTGGTGCGTGGGTGGTGGTGTGGCGCTGTCCGTCGCCTGCGACTGGCGCGTGGCCGCCAATGACAGCCAGCTTTACGTACCGGAACTCAGATTGGGCATGAATATGAGCTGGCAGAGTATTCCGCGCATTGCCAATCTGGTGGGTCCGGCGCGCAGCAAGTCCCTGCTGATTCTCGCCGAGCCTCTGGATGCGCTAACGGCGCATAGCTGGGGGTTGGTGGACTACCTCGCTGAGCCCGGTGCGGCCCTTGCGCGAGCGCAGTCGCTCGCCGCGCAGGTAGCCGCCATGCCGCCGGTGCCCGTGGCCATGAGCAAGCAGGCAGTGAACGCCAGCTGTAATGCGCTGAATGACGCCACCAGTGCCATGGATCTGGATCAGTTTCTGCTGATGCAGGAATCGGAGGATGCCGCTGAGGGCATACGCGCCTTCAGGGAAAAGCGCGAGCCGACTTTTCGCGGCAACTGATGCAGCGGCCGGTAATTGGCGTCGGGCAGCCCATCTGCCGGAATCGGGGGGCGCCGTGACAGAAGTAGCGACGGTCGTGTTGTGATGCCTATACCCGGCCTTATCCTTTCCTGGCTATGGCTGGGTGCGCTGGCTTTTTTGAGCGCCCGCCTCGCTCAGCAGTCCTTGCTGTCTGTGCTGGCACTGGGACTTCTGGCCACGGCTCCGCTGCTGTTTTTTACCCTGTACAGCGACACCGTCAAGAAAACTGCGAGAGCGATTCATTTCCTGCCCGGCAGCCGCCTGGCCATGCTGTTTCGATCGCGAACTGTGTCCAGCGTACTTATCGTGTTCCTGTCCCTGTTGGGAGGCCAGGTCATTGTTTTCTGGCTCGCCGGGCATTCCGACCAGGAGAGGGTGTTGGTGCTGTGCGCACCAATCCTGCTGATGCTCAGCGTGGGTGCGATGAGCCGGCTCCTGCAATCGGAGTACCGGGAGTATCTGGAAAAGCTCATCACCCTTCGGGCGGCGGCCTATCTGGCGGCGTTCCTGCTGGCGCTGTTGCACGCGCTGACGGTGTTCCTGCTGTCGGATGGGGGGGGCTATGCAAGCGCTGACATGATTGTGGCGAACCTCGATCAGCCTATAGCTGGCGAGAATCATCCACTGGTTGCTCTGGCCACGCGACTGACCGCCTATGCTTTCTCCTTTAAAGCTTCTTTGGGCGCACGAGCTGCAGACCTGCTCGGCATTAGCCTCTGGCAAGCGCAGTTGCTGTCCTCGCTGCTTTACGCGCTGAGTGCGCTGTTGTTGATGGGCGCGTTGTCGGCCTTTTTTATTCCGCGGGCAGAGTACCGGAGACTGCTGCAACCAGTTGACGGCACCGCCGGGCAAACAGAGACGCGCGCGTCGACCGTCATTTTGGGCACAGCACTCGGCGTGCTGATCGTGCTGATGGTGTGGCCGCGACTGCTGGTGGATCTTGATCAGCGGCTGAAGGCGCCGGCACTGTCGGAAAAAGTGTCGCAGGCCGAACAGGCTGCGCTGCCGGTAGCCTACCTCATAGAGGGCAAGGCCTGTCCGCAGCAGGTGGCGCGGGATATCAATCAGGCGGCGACCCAGTTGCTGCGCGAGTCCATGGATGCGCGGCAGGGCATCAGGGAACAGGTTGATGCCGCTTATGGCGTTGCCGCCGCCAACCTCGAAAACTATCTGGATTATTACTACAGCCTCCCGGCGGAGTATCTGCGTATTGGTGCGGCCCTGACCGGTTCTTTAGAGAGCAGGATTTCCGGTGAGTTGCAGGATTACCTGTTACAGGGCGACCCCTTCGCCGGGGTGCAGGGCGAGTTGCTGGCGGTGCTGAATGCGGATCAGCGTCGCGCCGATGATTACAAGGCACTGGTTTACTCCCTGATTGAGAAGAATTGCGAGGCCGCTACGGCGGGTGATTTTCAGTTGCTCGGGGATTACTCCCTGAACCAGCTACTGCAGCCGATTGGGGATATAGAGACCGGTAATCTTGAGCTGCGCCTCGGCGCCTCCGGGGTCGCGGCGGTGAGTGGGGTGGTGGCGGCGAAAGTCGTGGCCAAGACCGTCAGCCGCGGGGCGGTGGGATTGGCGGCGAAGGCGGTCGCCAAGGTGGGTGCAAAAAAAGTCGCGGCTACCGCCGTGGGGTCAACCATTGGCGCTGTTCTGGGCAGTGTGATTCCCGGGGCCGGAACGCTGGCCGGTGCCGGCATCGGAGCGGTGCTCGGCGCGGCGATAGGTGTCTCCGTCGACGCCCTGCTGCTGGAACTTGAGGAAGTGTATGCCCGGGAGGATTTCGCCCGACAAATCGCCCAGTCGCTCGCCGAGTCGCGGACAGAGACCCTGACCGTGCTCGGCCTGCACACGGTACCCGGCCCGGCACCTGAACTGTTGTGAGAGCCGCGCCTGGTCAAAGGACGAGGCGCAACAGGATTCTGCTGAAGGTAGAAAAGTCATGTCACAGATTCGATTACTGACAGAAGCCGAACTGCGCGCCGCTGTCACCCTCGACCAGGAGGCTTTGGAGTGCATCGCGCAGGGCTTTCTGGCGCTCGCGGCGGGCGGTGTTGTTATGCCGCCTATCCTGTCGCTGCCGGTGGCTGCGGCCAATGGCGAGATCGATGTGAAAAGCGCCTACATACCGGGCCTTGGAAGTATTGCTGTCAAGGTCTCCACGGGCTTTTACAATAATCCGTTGCTGGGTCTGCCTTCTTCATCGGGACTGATGGTGCTGCTGTCGGCCGCCACCGGGCAGCCAGAGGCTGTGCTACTGGACAACGGCTATTTGACCGATCTGCGCACGGCGGCGGCGGGCGCCCTTGCGGCGCGCGTCCTCTCGCGAGAGGACGCTTCAACGGTGTGTGTGGTTGGCACCGGCATCCAGGCGCGCCTGCAACTGCAGGCCCTGCTGCTGGTGCGCCCGATTCAGCGCGTTGTGTTCTGGGGCAGAGATCACCAGAAGGCCCTGGCCGCCGCTGCGGAGGTACAAGATGCCTTGGCGCTGCAGGCGTGTGCAGAGCGCGAAATACACAAAGCCATTGCGCAGGCGGACATCGTGGTGACGGCGACACCCTCCACAAGCCCGCTGCTGAAGGCCGAGTGGCTGCGACCCGGTATGCACGTCACGGCCGTCGGCGCCGATGGGCATGGGAAGTGCGAACTGGAGCCGGCCTGCCTGGTGCGGGCGGATCTGTACGTGCCCGACCGACTCGCACAGACGCGTATCCGCGGCGAGCTGGCAGCGGCTATCGCAGTCGGTAGAGTCAGCGAGCAGGCCAAATTTCCTGAGCTTGGGGCTGTTCTTGCAGGCAGTGCGCCCGGGCGCACTGCTGCCCAGCAGATCACCATTGCGGATCTTACGGGCACCGGGGCGCAGGATACCGCCATCGCGGTTTTTGCCCGCGCTCGCTGCGAGGCACGCGGTGCGGGGATACTCGTGAGCTAGGCCGCAATACCCGTGTGCCGCAGCAGGGCGTCAATTTTCGGTTCGCGTCCGCGAAAGGCAACGAACAGGTTCATGGCCTCGTCGGAGCCGCCCCGCTCGAGAATATTGTGCAGAAATGCGCGTCCCGTCGAGGGTTCGAACACGCCCTGTTCCTCGAACAGGGAGAAGGCATCGGCGGACAGCACTTCGGCCCATTTGTAGCTGTAGTAGCCCGCCGCGTAACCTCCACCGAATACATGCGTAAACGCATGCGGGAAGCGGTTCCATGCGGGCGGCTGCAGCACGGCGACCTGTTCACGCACTGAATTGAGAATGGCATAGATCTGCTCGCCGCCCTGGGGGTCGTATTCCAGGTGCATGCGGAAATCGAACAGCGAAAACTCCAGTTGCCGCACCATCATCATCCCGGACTGAAAGGTCTTCGCCGCCATCATGCGGTCGTAGAGGTCCTTGGGAAGGCGTTCACCGGTCTCATGATGGGCGGCAAAAAGATCCAGGGCTTCGCGTTCCCAGCAGTAGTTCTCCATAAACTGGGAGGGCAGTTCGACCGCATCCCAGGCGACCCCGCTGATGCCGGATATATCCAGATAGTCGACCCGCGTCAGCATATGATGCAATCCGTGGCCAAACTCGTGGAACAGCGTTTCGACCTCCCGATGGGTCAGTAGCGCCGGTGTGTCAGCGATCGGCGGAGAGAAATTACAGGTCATATAGGCCACGGGAATCTGCTCCAGCTGGGCCGTTTTCATGCGCGACTGGCAGACATCCATCCAGGCTCCCCCGCGCTTGTGTTGGCGGGCATACAAATCAAAGTAGAACTGGCCGCGAACGCTGCCGTCTGGATCGCGAATCTCGTAGAAGCTCACATCCGGGTGGTAGGTATCGACCCCCTCAATACAGTGGAAGCTGACACCGAACAGTCGTTCTACCACGGCGAACATGCCCGGGATGACGCGAGTGATTGGGAAGTAGGGCTTTACCTCCTCCTCGCTGATGCTGTGACGGTGCTGGCGCAGCTTCTCGCTGTAGTAGGCAATGTCCCAGGGCTGCAGCTCGCTCTGGCCGTAATGCTCTGCGGCGAAGCTGCGCAGTTCCGCGAGCTCCTGTTCGGCCTGGGTCCGCGAGCGTTCCGCCAGTTGCTTGAGAAACTGCATTACTTCATCCGTTGAGCGCGCCATCTTGGTTGCCAAGGACCGCTCGGCGTAGTTGGCGAAGCCGAGCAACTGGGCCTGCTCGTGGCGCAGGGCAAGAATTCGCGCCATGTTGTCGCTGTTATCGAACTGCCCTGCGTTCGGTCCTTGATCGCTGGCCCGGGTGTTGAACGCCAGATACATCTCCTGGCGCAGGGCCGCGTCCTCCGCGTAGGTCATTACGGGTAAGTAGGAAGGGTGATCCAGTGTCAGCAGGTAGCCCTTCTGGTCGCGCTGCTCGGCGGTCTGCCAGGCGAGGTCGATGGCAGACTGCGGCAGTCCGCTGAGGGCGTCGCTGGCGAGCAACAACTTGGTCCAGGCGTTACCGGCGTCCAGCACCCGGTTGGAAAAGTCGCTGCACAGAGCCGAGAGTTCCTGCTGGATTTCCTTGAAGCGCTGTTTCTTGTCCTCTGACAGGTCCACACCGGACAGATGGAAATCGCGCAGGGCGTTGTGCAGCACCTTGCGCTGAGCGGCATTCAGCTGCTCCCCCTGCGCGGCGACCGCCTGGTAAGCCGCGTGCAGCTGAGCGTTCTGACCCAGTTCTGTGGAGTAGTTGGACAGTCGCGGCAGGCAGGCCGTATGGGCATCGCGCAGCGCGTCGCTGTTGAGCACCGAGTTGAGGTGCGACACCGGTGACCAGGCGCGCGACAGATCGTTGTCGAGCTGCGCCAGCGGTTCGATGAGATTCTCCCAGCCGGGCTCTTTGGTGTCTGACAGCAGTTCCTGCAGGCGCTCGCGGTTATTGGCCAGCAGTGCATCGATGGCGGGCTCAATATGTTCCGGGCGAATTGCGGAAAACGCGGGCAGGGCATTGGTTTCGAGCAGAGGGTTCGACATGAGGGTTTCTCGCGGTTCTCGCGCTCCGGCAAGGAGCAGTTGCTGTGCTGGGGAAAACGTCCGGACTTTTAACCTACGGATGGGGCTGCGCAAGGCAGTGCCCGGGCAGGGCCGTTCAGCGAATAGTGTGGTCGCGCGGGGCGGGCGCGTGTTTTCACGCGGCCTACCCTCTAGCAAGCGACGGGCAATGTCTAGCCGGCGTCTTCGGGCAGGGCCTTCAGGTGATCGCTGAAGTGCTCATTGTAAGCGGCCTCCGGCAGGTCCATAAACTCCACGAAAGTCTCCTCCTCGGCCGCTACGACGATGAGCGTACCTTCCGTGAAGCTGATGGCTTCCCCTTCTTCGGTTTGCAAAGCAAACTCGTCGTTCATAACGAGGAACAGGGCCTCGCCGTCCTGCGTGCCGCCAACGCTCTTCATCCAGCCCTCAAGGGCTTTCGCGCCACCAACATTATAAAAAATGCCGGAAACCGACCGGTCCGCCGGGTCGCCGCCCTCCAGATGTGATCCGCCTATCCTGTCTCCCGCGTGGAGTACACTGAACATGCTGTTACCTCGCTCTGGTCTGTTTTGAATCCTGAAGGCCAATAGTAGCCCAACAGCGCACGTTGCTGCGCGCCAAAATCGCCTCGCGCAATAAAAAGACTTGCCGCCGCTGGCCGGCGCTAAACCGCTAGCGAGCCCCGAGCTGAGGGCGCAGACGCAACGCTACTCCCCCTAGGCGTTCTTTTCCTGCTCTGCCGCGCAGCGGATACAGCGTGTCGCGGTGGGGTTGAGGTTCAGTCGCGGCACGGCGATAGCTTGGTCACAGTCTATGCACAGCCCGTAGTCATCCTCGCCCATATGCCGCAGGGCAACGTCGATACGCTGCAACTGGGCATCGCGCCGGCGCTGTTGCTCCAGTGCCATGGCCTGCATTTGCATTGCGTCCATGCGCGACAGGCGCCCAACGCTGGCCTGATCCAACTCCACCGGCTTTATGGACTCGGCAGCTGAGGCATTTTGCTCAAGGAGTTCCTCACGCTGCTGAAGCAGCAGTTTTCGCAACTGATCGACTTGCTCTGGGGACATCATGGATAAACACCTGCGGCATTACGGGACGGGGTCCACTGCCGCCCATTGAAACGCTATTCGCCTGTTGTGCTCAAGCGCCTTGTGCGCGTGTCCCCGACGCCCGGCGATTGCTTAACGCGCTGGCGCGCCGCGAGCGTTATGATCGCAGCAGTATTCTGCAAAAAGGAGTATTGGGCTGTGCTAAAAAGATGGATTGTCGCGACCTTCATATTGCTGTTCGACGCTCCGGCGATGGGCTGGTCCGACCATGCGGGCTTGCTGTGGCCGCTGGTGCGCACTATGCCGGTGATGCTGGCTCCCTCATTACAGGTGGAGACGCTGGAGGACTTTCTGGACGCCGACGCGCAGGGTCTGGAGGGTTTGCTGGCAGCGCATGAAGCGCGGGCTCGAGAGGAGGACCCCGACTATGCGCACCGCCCGGATCAGCTGGCTTTTTCGAGTCGCGCCAGTGATCTTCGCAGCGCTTTTCTGCGCGCTATCCGCGTAAATCCCACGCTACCCTATGCGCTGTACCGGCAGAACACGGTGGAGGATGCTCCGCTTCCCGGCGCGGCCGCACCGACTTTTTCCGACCTGAGTTTTCTGGCGCCGGGGGTTTCGCACCGGGACGTGTGGTACCTGCCGCTTGCAGCGGGTGACCGGGTGGCACCAGCGCATGTGCTGGCCAGCGGCAGCGACGAGCCGGATTTTGGTATGGATATCGGGCTTTTTGAAGATAACGGCACGGTCTTCGGAAAGGACTATGGATTTGGTGTACAGCCCTTTGGGAATCCCAATCTTGACTACGGTTCCCAGGCGCCTTTTCACATGGGTTTCTACCACCTGGACTGGCTGACCCGTACCGCCCAGCCGGGTCTGTTGCGCACCTTTCCCGCCGAACGCGTGGCCCTGTTCAGGGATCTCGCTAGCTTTGCCTTTAGCACCGGTCACGATTACTGGGGATGGCGCTTTATGGGCTGGGGCCTGCACTACGTGGGCGACCTGACGCAGCCCTACCACGCGGCGCCGCTGCCCGGTGTGACTACGGCCGAGGCCCTGTGGACCGTTATGGTCGGCGAAACGGAGTCCGCCGTGCAACTGGTCTCCAATCGCCACGGGGTGCTGGAGTCCTATCAAAACCAGCGGGTTATGGCCGCGCAGCGCGCGGGGGACTGGTCGCTTCCCCTGCTGGCCGCGATCGCATCGGGTGAACCGGTATCGGACTTCGATGCCAGCACCGTGCGCATGGTGCTGAGTGCCGAGAGCGTCGCTGCGGGCGCAGCGCTGGACAGCGCGCTGGAGACCCATGTACCGGTGCGTTTCGTGGGGGACCCGACCTTTGAGTGGACCGGATCCGGTGAGGAGGCGCAGATCGTCGATCGCGTTGCCGAAGAGGGCGGGACGGCTGCGGTCGATGCCCTTGATCTGGAGCTGGCCAATCAGATGCGCCGTTTCTCGCGTTACGCGCGGGCCTGGATCAACGTGGGTATCGCTGCCTGGGTGCCCTAGAGCTGCCCGGCAATCCACTCGTTCACTATCTCCTCGAGGATGGCGATGGCAACCGATCCGTTGCCGACGACGACATCGTGAAACGTCCGTATATCAAAGCGCTCGCCAAGTGCTTTTTCAGCTTTGGCACGCAGCGCCTTGATGCGCAGCTCCCCGATCTTGTAGCCCAGCGCCTGGCCGGGCCAGGTAATGTAGCGGTCGATCTCGGCAGTAACCTCCGGCAGGGTCAGCGCGCTGCTTTGCATTAGATAGTCGATGGCCTGCTGGCGGCCCCAGCCGAAGGCGTGCATGCCCGTGTCGACCACCAGCCGGTTCGCGCGCCACATTTCATAGGTTAGCCGACCAAAATCGCTGTAGGGGTCCGTATAAAAACCGGCCTCCTTCCCCAGGGATTCCGAGTACAGGCCCCAGCCCTCGCCAAAGGCGGCGTGATAAACGGTTTTGCGAAATTCCGGCAGATCCAGCTCCAGGGCGAGCGCCGACTGGTGATGGTGTCCCGGTACCGCCTCGTGGAGTGTCAGGGCTTCCAGGTTGTAAAGGGGCTGTGAGCGCAGGTCGCTGACGTTGATGAAATACACGCCGGCGGTGCTATCGCCACCGCTTACGTAATAGGCGCCGCGACCCTGCACGGCTCGGATCTCGTAGGTGTTGCGCGCGAGCAGGCCGAAGTAGCGGGGCATTTGCCCATCCATTTTCTTGGCGATGAAGGCCACCTTTTCCTGCAGGTCCTGTGCGTCTGCGGCATAAAAGCGCGGATCGCTGCGCAGGAAATCGAGGAATTCACGGAAACTGCCTGAAAAACCGACCTCGGTGATGATTGCGTCCATCTCGGCGCGTATGCGCCTGGACTCGGCCAGCCCCAGATCATGAATCTGCCGGGGTGTCATGTCGGTGGTCGTAAAGTAGCGGATCAGATAACGGTAGTACTCTTCACCACCGGGCAGGCTGGTGATACCCACGGTCTCGCGGCAGTTGGGCAGATAATCCCCGGTGAAGAAATCGTAGAGCTTGCGGTAGGCGGGCATTACCCCTGTTGTCAGCAACTGTCGCGCTCGCTCGCTCAGGGCGGCTTGCTGCGCCGCATCCACGGTTGCGGGAAAGTGGGTGAAGGGGGCGTACAGCGCGCTCCTTGTCACGTCATCGACAATAATGTCGCTGATGGTTTTTTCGTAGCCACGCATGGACTCGCAGTAGTGCGTGTAGCCGCTATCGATACCTTCCTGAAGCAGCGCAATATGCTCGTCGTTATAGCGCGGGAAATCGGCCAGGCTGATCAGGTACTTTTGGTAGTTCTCGGTCCTGTCGAAAGCCATGTTGGCGGGGGCGTGCGCGAAGTAGGTGTGATACCCGGTGAGTGCGCTGATCGGGAAGCGGTGATCATAAAACGCATAACTTTCCCGCTCGGTTTCGCGCTCATAGCGAAACAGTTGATGGCTGATACGGTCCTGGCCGTGCAGTTCCCCGGCGTCGATAGTGTCCACGCGCTTGAGCATATCGTCGTTAAAGGCCTGCCGGCGCGCGCGTGCCGGGGTGCTGAACTCAGCTAGCCTGCCATTGGGTCTATAGGCATCCGGGTCCGTGCGAAAGAAAATCTGCTCCCGCTCCTGATGGGCCCAGTGCTCGTCCAGCAGGGCGTGCAGCCTGTGGGCTGCGCTCGAGTCGGCGGCTGTACTTGCGTGAGTTGCGTGAGTAGCTGCGTGAGTTATTGCCTGAGTTGTAGCTTCAGTTGTTGCCTGGGTCGGTGTCGATTCAGTGGCGGCAGCGAAGGCATTGAGCGTGAAACCGATGAGACAGGCGCTTAGCAGTTCTCTGTACATGGTGTGTTCCGGCGGGCGTTGGCTGGGCGGCGAGTATCCCACGAAACAGTGGCCGTGCTTCCCGGAGTCCGCAGCTTCCTGAAGCTGCGCGGTCGCCTCAGGCGTGCTCCGTAACTACCGCCAGAAAGGATTCCGCGTACTTCGCGCATTTGCGCGCACCGACACCGGAGATCGCCGAAAACTCATCGATGTTGCGCGGTCGCTGTTCACACATCGCCTGCAGGGTGCGATCGTGGAAAATAATATAGGGCGGTATGCCCTGCGTCTCCGCCAGCGCCCGCCGACACTCGCGCAACGCTTCCCAGAGACGCACATCGATATGCTCCGGCAATGCTTGTTTGGTGGACCGTTTGGCGGATGCCCCGGCGCTGCTCTTCGGGTCCTGGCGCAGGGCCACGGTAACCTCGCCGCGCAGTACGGGGCGCGATGCCTCCTGCAAACACAGGGCGCCAAAACGCGCCATGTCCACAGACAGGTAGCCGCGCGCCACCAGCTGCCGAAACACCGACTGCCAGCGTTTCGCATCCAGCTCCTTGCCAACCCCATAGGTGGGCAACTGGTGATGATTGTTCTGGAATATCTTGTCGTTCTCGGCGCCGCGCAGCACATCGATGAGGTGATTGACCCCAAAGCGCTGGCCGGTGCGATAAACGGCCGATAGGGCCATCTGTGCGGCCTGGGTGCCGTCCCAGGTGGATACCGGTGTCAGGCAGCTGTCGCAGTTACCGCAGGCGCTGTCGCGGGTCTCGTCGAAGTAGGCCAGCAGGGCTATACGCCGGCAACTGGTCACTTCGCAGAGCCCGAGCATGGCATTCAGGCGATGCTGTTCCTCGCGTTTGAAGTTTTCATTTCCCTGGGAGCTATCCAGCATTTGCCGCAGTTTGATCACGTCTTGCAGGCCGTATACCAGCCAGGCATCCGCGGGCTGTCCGTCGCGTCCGGCGCGCCCGGTTTCCTGATAGTAGGCCTCTACGGTTTTCGGTAGATCCAGATGCGCCACGAAGCGCACATCGGGCTTGTCGATACCCATACCAAAAGCAATAGTGGCTACCACGATCACTTCCTCCTCGCGTAGAAAGCGACGCTGGTTTGCCGAGCGGGTCGCTGCGGGCAGACCCGCGTGATAGGGCAGTGCCTGAAAGCCCTGGTCCTGCAGCCAGGCCGCGGTTTCATCTACGCGCCGGCGCGAGAGGCAGTAGACAATCCCCGCATCGTGGAGGTGCTCATCGCGCAAAAAGCGCAGCAGCTGTGCGCGCGGATTGTCTTTCAGGGCGATTCGATAGCAGATGTTCGGGCGATCGAAGCTCGCCAAAAAATGCGCTGCCCCGCCCAGGTTGAGTCGCTCGGCTATCTCCTGGCGAGTACGTGCATCGGCTGTGGCAGTCAGCGCAATGCGCGGCACGTCCGGAAAGCGCCGGTGCAGTTCGCTGAGTTGCAGGTAGTCCTCGCGAAAGTCGTGTCCCCACTGGGAAACACAGTGAGCCTCGTCGATGGCAAACAGGGCGGGCTGCACCTGCGCGAGCAGGGAGAGCATGCGCGGTTTTAGCAGGCGCTCGGGCGCCACATAGAGCAAATCGAGATCACCACTGAGCCAGTCGTTTTCGACCGTCGTTGCGTCCTGGAAGCTCATGCTGGAATTGAGGTAGGCCGCCCGCACACCCAACTGTTGCAGGGCGTCGACCTGATCCTGCATCAGGGCTATCAACGGTGAGACAACGATCGCGCAGCCGGCCCGAAGGAGTGCCGGGATCTGGTAGCAGAGGGACTTTCCGCCGCCCGTCGGCATGATCACCAGCGCGTCTTCGCCGGCCAACAGGCAGTTGATGATGTCTTCCTGTGGCGTTCGGAACGCCGGGTAGCCGAAAACCCGTTGCAGTATCGACAACGCATTATGGTCGGCAGTTTCGGGCCCGGGGAGCGTGGTCGTCCGCTCATTCCCGGTGGCGTAAGTCACGGATTTTTTTGGGGATTCCATCGGGCGCGAGTATACCGGAGCGCCGCTTCCTTGCATGGGGATTGGGCGAATTTGTTGTATCTACTGGTTCGCTTTTAAGCCATTTACAGGATAGCGGCGAATTCCCTCCCGCAGTGCCGGAAAACGGGGACAGACCACGATTAAACACTTCTGCCGGGGCGTCATGCACTTGCCTGCGCGACCTGGCGTCGTAACGGAGAAAGGAAGCAGCCCACAGCTGATTAATCAGTGCGGTCCATAATTGGGGTCTGTCCCCGATTTTCCGTCCCCGATTTTCCGTCTGGCTAGGGGTGACGCCGCAACCAGTCGAGTAACAGCGCGTTAAATTGCGCGGGCTGCTCCATGTGCGGGAAGTGACCCGCATCGGCAATCTGCTCGACCTGCAGCCCCTGGGGATAGTCCTCCGGGTACATCATGGATTGGAAAACCGCGGGGTCGATACAACCATCGCGCTCTCCAGTAACTGCCAGAGTGGGTACCGAAATCTTGAATCGCGCGGATTTTCGCGCCGCCCCGGACAGGGGCAGGGTGCCCGGGGACAGGGCGTTGCGATAGTAGGTCAATGCGCTGGTCAGTACGCCCGGCTGTCGCAGGGTTTCGATAACATCCTGCAAATGCTCCTCGGGGGCGTCCCAGCCCGGACTCCATTGTCGCCACAGCATACGAATGAACGCGTAGTCCTTGCGCACGATGACTCGCTCGGACAGGCCGCGCAGCTGGAAAAACAGCATGTACCAGGACAGGCGCAATTGTTTCGGATGGCGAGTGATCTCGGCGACAAAGCGTCCCGCGTGGGGTACGGACAGGGCGGTCAGGCTGCGCAGGCGCTTGGGAAAGAGGCCGCCGGTCTGGTGGGCGATTGAGGCCCCCCAGTCGTGGCCGACCAGGTGGGCGCGCTCCTCGCCGAAAAAATCGATGCAGGCCAGGACATCGTCGGCCAGCGCGCGAGGGCCGTAGTCGCCATCCGCGGGCCGGGACTTTGTTTCATAGCCGCGCAGGGTGACGGCGACCGCGCGGTACCCGGCTTCGGCCAGGGCCGGCAGTTGCTCTTGCCAAGTGCTGGCATTGTCCGGGAATCCGTGCAGAAGTAGCACCAGCGGACCTTCTCCGAGGGAGCGGGCGCTGAAGCGCAGGGGGCCGTGCGGAATGTTCAGGGCAGATTCCATGCTACAGAGTGGCCGCCGCGAAGGTATCGCAGCTATCCAACGAACCGCTGTCGAAACCGGTGCGGAACCAGCGCTTGCGCTGTTCAGATGTGCCGTGCGTGAAGCTGTCGGGTACGGCGCTGCGTCCCGCCTCGCGCTGCAGGCGATCGTCGCCAATAGCGCTGGCCGCCACCAGCGCTTCTTCGAGGTCGCCGGTATCCAGAAGTTGTCGCTCGCGATTGGCGCTATGGCCCCAGATTCCCGCGAAGCAGTCTGCCTGTAGTTCCTGGCGCACGGACAGGGCGTTGACTTCGGCCTCGCTGCGCCCCTGCTTGGCCTTGTGAACACCGCTGCTGATGCCCAGTAGAGTCTGCACATGGTGGCCGACTTCGTGGGCGATAACATAGGCTTGGGCGAAATCACCGGGAGCGCCGTGGCGATTCTTCAGATCGGCAAAAAAGGACAGGTCGAGATACAGCTGCTGATCGGCAGGACAGTAAAAGGGGCCGCTGGCTGAAGTTGCGGAACCACAGGCGGAGTTTACGCGCCCGGAGAACAGCACCAGGGTGGGTTCGGCGTAGCGCGAGCCCTTGGCGGCAAACAGGCCGTTCCAGGTTTCCTCCGTATCGCCTAGCACTACGGCTGAAAAGGCGGCCAGTTCGTCCTGTTCCGGGCTTGTGGCGGCGGGGGCGCTGGCCGTGGGAGAACCGCCCCCGGTAACCAGGGACAACACGTCTACGCCGAGCAGCTTGCCGCCGACTACCACAACAACTCCCGCGACCAGCGCGTAGCGACCAATGCGGGTCTTGATGAGCATCGGTATAAAGCGCAGCAGCGCAGGCGCCGCGCTCATCGCCCGCATGGGCGCCTGGCCGCGCCGGTCCTCAACGTTGCTGCTACGTCTGCCTTCTTTCCAGCGCATTAAATAATCACCCTAGCGAGCCGGTCGCCTTCGCTATCTGCAGGAATTCACCCTCCCAGTGTCTCAGAGATCGACGCAGATGTTGAGAAGGGGATCATAGGCACCGACTCTTTAGATGAGGAATTCCACGGCAGCCAGTCCGGTCAGGCCAACAAACTCGTTCGATTGCGTCATATCCACGACAACCTGCGCCTGCGATCGACTGCCGGAATCCAGCTCTCCGGTCCAGAAGTTGAAGTCGTCCGCGTCCGGGTCGCGGCCAAACACAAACTGGTACATATGCGTAACAAAGTCATCGCTGGATATCTGGTCCGGGTGGTTCACGCTGTCGAAGAAATCGAGGAATTCTTCGGAAAAGACGAAGCCGGCGACCATGGACCCCAGATCATGATTGCCCAGGGCGATCTGGTCTGCCCACCACTCGAAGCCGCCGTGATCCGGCGTGCGGCCCAAGGCCCCGGCATAGGTGCGGTACAGCTGCGTATCCTCGGCGATAATTGTTTCACCGGATTCCAGAACAAACTCCGCGTCGTAGAGCCGGCCGTCGTCATTCGGGTCCTGAAGAACGAACTCGTTGGCATTGAAGTTGCCAATATTGATCATCCGGTACTCGGTGCTGGCACCGTCATACACGTAGATGACAAACACCTAGCTGGCGTCCGCGGCTGCGGAATCCAGCGCACTGCGGTTGGGAATGTAGCGATAAGCGCCGGTGCCTGACTCGAGCTGTAATTCCCCGAATCTGCCGGGCTTGGATTCAAGTTCCGCTTCCGTTGCGCCAATGATGCTGAAGTTCTGTGTGCTGCCGTTCCCGGAACTGGTTCCCCCGAAGGTGCCGATAACATCGCGGGTGATGCTCGCCCTGGGTGGGGTTGCCGCTGATGGTGACGCTGCCGAGGGCCGGTGAGTTGACCCCTTCGACGATGGCGGTGACCTCACTGGTGAGGCTTTCCGCAGTGCCGCCGTTATCGGTGAAGCTCACCCGGACCGATAGTGGCTTGCCCACATCATCTCTGCCAGCCGTGTAGGTTTGGCCGGTGGCGTCCGCAATCGCCGCACCATCGCGCAGCCACTGGAAGTTCAGGGTGCCCAGTCCGTCTGCATCGGCAAGTCCCACAGTCTGCGCGCTGAGGGTCTGTCCCTAGAGTGCGATGCCACTGACGCTAATAGCGCCGCTGACCGATGAGTTAAAGCCGCTGAGCACGGTTTGTACGCCCTGCAGGGTCAGGCTGGAGCCATCCTTCAGGGTGATGACGGTGTCTCCAGCGACGATCGCCAGACTGGCGGTGCTGTCCAGGGCGCTGGTGTCGTGGGTGTCCACGCCGACCTCGAAATCGGTGACCACGTCTGCGCCCATATAGGGCATCAGCACAAAGACATCGCTGCCGGCGCCGCCGGTTTACTGGTCGTTGCCGCCGGCACCATCGATCAGGTCGTTGCCACCGGAGAAGTCCACGCGCATGCTGTTGGCTTCAGCGCGTTCCGGGTCCTACAGGTTGCTGCCTTCGAAATACGCCTTGCCGCGCTCGTCCAAGAACTCGGTGTCGCAGAAGTAGCGGTTTCTATTGCTCGTATCCTAGTTGCGCGTATCGAAGAAAATGAACTGCGTACTGCCACCCGCGAGCGTCATGTCGATGCCCTAATCGGTTTCGTAACGATCGCCCGCAAACAGACCGACATGCTGCCTCGGGTAGGCCAGTTCCAGCAGCTCGTCGAAGTCCAGGGTCTGATTGCTGAACTCCACGGGTTCGATGCTCAGCAGTCGGTCCGTGCCGCCGGCGTAATGCACCAGGAAAACGCCGTCCTCATAGCCGAAGGTGGCGTCCGCCAGCGCAAAGGAAAACACCGCGGTGTCCCAGCCAAAGCGGCCGTCGAGGGTGTTGTCGCCGTCGCCGTCGCTGTCGGTGATACGGTTGTCGGTGCTGTTGCCCTCGGCGCCACTGGCGGTGCCGGCGAGCAGATCGGCGCTGATGCTCCCGGTGTCATTGGTGAGGCGCGCCACACCGGATTTGGGGTTGATCTGGTAGAGATTGAAGGTGGCTGTGTTGGGGCCCGCGCCGCCGTCGATGGTGTCCCCGCCGTTGCCGCCGTGCAGGTAGTCATTACCCTCACCGCCGCGCAGCACACCGTCACCGTCATCGCCGAAAAGGAGGTCGCCGGCCAGGCCCTCGATTTCCGCGGCCAGGTCGTCGAGGAGGCCTTGTATGCCGGTCGCTTCGAGCGCGGCGTCGAGAAATTCCTCCAGTTCCAGCGCGGCGACATTGATAGGTTCAAAACGCGCCAGGATACCGGCGATAGTTTGCGAGGCGATGGAGGCCTGGGTATTGACGTTGTCCAGGATGTTCATCAAGTGGATCTGAAATCCCTCGGGGGCGTCAGCCTCGATACCGTTGATAGCCGTGTCCCCGGATTCGTAGCGCGCTTTGAGGTCCAGGGCCCCGGCTAGGGAGAATTCGGTGACGGCGGTGCGCTCCGCAAGGCTGTCGGTGACGACAGCGGCGACCTTGGATGCTTTTTGCAAGATTTCCAGCGTGAGCTCGGCCTTTTCCACCCGTTTGGCGTGGGCAATGGTCTGTTCAGAGAGATTCTCGAGTTTGTTTTCCAGCTAGGTGAGCTTGGGCTCGAGTTTGTTGATGACGGGCTTCACCACCTTGGTCAGTGGCTTGAGGACGCTGATCTTGCCAAAGACGTTGAAGACCTTTTCCGCCGCGCGCGTCGCGTCGTTGGTCTTATCGATAGACTTTTCGATCTTCTCGGGAGTCTTGAGGAACTTATCCCGCGATAAGGAAGGGCTGTGCAAGCCCCGGCCGCCAGCGCCCTCAGAGGATGCGCTGGTAATCGGCGCGGATGGTGTCGAGCCTTGCTTCGATCAGCGGCCAGAACTTTGGGTGGGTGAACAAATTAAAGATTCCTTCGCGCATCCCCTGGGCAACGCACTTGGCCACTTCCTCCGGGTTGATGCCTTCCCGGGCTATGACGTCGGCAATCATTGATTCACCGGCCTCGACATTGTCTCTTTCCTCGCTGGAGTGGTGGTTGCGCCGGCTCTCTGCGATACCGGTTTTTACCCAGGCCGGGCAGAGGACGGAAACACCGACCTGGGTATCCGCCAGTTCCACTTTCAGGCTCTCGGAGTAGCCCACCACGGCGAATTTAGTCGCGTTGTAGGGCCCCATGACCGGGCCGGCTATATGCCCGGCGATGGAGGCGGTATTGACGAGCCAGCAGGGCTCGTCCAGTGCCAGCATGGCGGGCAGGAAGTTCTCCACACCGTGGACCACGCCGAACAGGTTGACGTTGACCACCCAGTGCCAGTCGGCCAGGGGCGTGCTGCCAGCGGGCGCATGCGATGCGACCCCGGCGTTGTTGAAGAGAAAATTGATCTTGCCGAAATGGGCCAGGGTTTTCGCGGCGGCCTCGCCGTAAGCTGCGGCGTCAGCTACATCCAGCACCTGGCTTTCGACGGTGATGCCCTCGGCGCGCAATGTGGCGCTTGCCTGCTCCAGTGTATGCGGCTCTATATCCACCAGCATGAGCGACATGCCCTGACGGCCCAGTTCCCGCGCTACCGCCAAGCCGATACCCGCGGCGCCGCCGGTAATAAAGCCCACGGTGTTGTCGAATGTGTGCATGCTTGATACCCCATAGTGAAGAGAGCGGCACCATAAAAGACTCTCCGCGCCGGGTCTACATGGAATCGCGCGGCGGTGTTTTTTT
>JBLIIW010000049.1:0-20404 GCA_047635315.1 Halieaceae bacterium
ATGCCTATACCAGTTCTATCCTTGCTTGCATGAATTGGCTGTCGGACAACCGGGGTACTGACAAACCGAGGAAGGATGTAAAACCTGGTTATTTTTACTTCCCCGAAAAGCGCCATTTCATCTTTTACATCATGACAGATGGCACAGGTGATGTTACCGGTATGCCACACCAGAGTATGGACGTCATGCATCATTTAGTAGAGTAAAACGGAAAAAAGATAGCAGTTGCGGAGCCTGACATAACTTCGCTGTGCATTACGTTCACTTGGGTCACCAAGCCCTTGTACAAGGCTGGCCCGGCAGGCCACTCTCCCAAGGACACATTCCATGACTGACCTTCTCGGCTATCGCAAGCTCATAGGCATCGTCGTGCCATCCACCAACACATCGGTTCAGCCCGAGTGCGACGACCTGCGGGTCCCGGGCGTAACAAACCATATCGCCAGAGTCACCACACCGGAGCGCAAGATAAGCTCTGAGGCCGCCTATGAGGCGCACCTGCAGGCGATGCGCGAGGGCATCGAACCGGCCCTCAATCAGGTCATGACGGCGCAGCCGGATCACGTCGTTATGGGTGTCGCAATCGAAGCCTTCCAGGGCGGCGTTGCGCACGCCGACCAGTTTCAGGAATCGCTGGCGAATCATTGCGGTGTGGGAGTATCCATGGGATCTACAGCCGCAGTGCGGGCCCTGCGGGCCTTTTCGGCATCCCGCATCGCGGTGTTGACGCCACACCAGCCGGCAGGCGACGAGATCGTCAGGAACTACCTACAGGATGCGGGCTTCGAGGTCGTCCGTCTCAAGGGGCTGCGCTGCGCTTCGCCTCGAATGATCGCCCATGTCACGCCTGCCGAAATTCGCGCGGCACTGCAGGAGATCAACGGTGATGACGTCGACGCTATCCTGCAGGTCGGCACCAATCTTGCTGCAGGCGCGATTGCTGCCGAAGCGGAAAAATGGTTCGACAAACCTGTCTTGTCGATGAACGTAATCACATACTGGGATGCGCTGCGACAGCTCGGGATCGACGACCGGGTTCTTGGAAGCGGCCGCATTTTCGAGGAGTTTTGACTATGAAACAGCACCAGGTAGTAATCGTTGGTGCAGGTCCGTCGGGGTTGGCCGCGGCTTTCTTTCTGGCCCGCGAGGGGATTGACGTCCTGGTACTCGAACGGGGACCGGGCATCGTCGACGATCCACGCGCGGCGACGCTGCACCCGCCAACGCTCGAGATCTTCGCGCCCAGCGGCGTCACCGAGGATATTCTCGAGCAGGGCATCGTTGCACGCTACTGGCAATTTCGTGGCCGTAATGAGGGGCTGCTTGCGCTGTTCGATCTCGACCTGCTGCGCGACGATACGCCCTATCCCTATCGTGTTCAGTGCGAACAGCACCGCCTCGCACGCATCCTGCTGGGCAGGCTTCAGCAGTATTCGAACTTTGAAATCCGCTGGAACTGCGAAGTCACCGGCGTGGCGCAGGACCGGCACGGAGTCGATGTGGCCCTGACCGATGGATGCATCCGATCAGATTACCTGATCGGCGCTGATGGCGGACGCAGCAACGTACGTAAATCGCAGGATATCGCCTTTGAAGGGTTCACCTACCCGGATCGCTTCCTGGTAGTCACCAGTTCGCATGACTTTGAAGAGGACGGCTATTGCTACTCCAACTACATTTCGGACCCGGATCAGTGGGCGGCCGTGTTCAAGGTACCGGGTCCCAGACCACCCGGCATCTGGCGGTTCACCTCACCTGCCCGACCTGAGGAGACGGAAGCCGATCTCCTTGACTTCGCGACCGCAAAGCGTCGACTGGTGAAACTGAACCCGCGAGCGGAGCATGCCGAAATCCTGCATACGAATCTGTACGTCGTGCATCAAAGAGTAGCCGCGACGTTTCACAGGGAAAGAGTGCTGCTCATTGGCGACGCAGCCCACATCAACAACCCGCTGGGCGGTATGGGCATGAATTTTGGCATCCACGATGCCGCATCCGTGGCGAATCAACTGACTGCCGTATTCGCCGGCGGCGATCCAGAGGCGTTGCTGTCGCTCTACGATCGCCAGCGGCACCATGTGGCCCACGCCTACCTGCAGTCGATGTCTATTCAGAACAAAGCTGTGCTTGAAGAACGCGACCCGGCCTGCCGGGCCGAGCGACTGGAGGAGATGCGCAGCATCTCCGAAGACCCAAAGCGCGCTCGGGCGCACCTGATGCGAACTTCGATGCTGGAAAGTCTCAGGGCGGCCGCCAGCATCTACTGACTAAGGCGCGGGGGGGCTTACGGCCTCGAACCAGTCTGCAATCTCTCCCGAAGACAGCACGACCGTGTCCGACCGGCGTGCAATGATCTCCAGGATCCTGCGAAAGTGCACAAACCGGTGGGGCACACCGATCAGGTGCGGGTGCAGCCCGAGTGTGATGATTCTGGGTTGCAGTGCCGCTTCTTCTGCGAAGAGTTCAAGGGTTGCCTCGAAGCGTGACAGAAGTTCATCGGAACCTGAGTGCAGAACTGCATGCACAACACTGTCATTGATCTCCAGTGAGTAGGGAATCGATAGGAGCGGGCCTGCCGTGGTGCGCATCCAGGAGGGCAGATCGTCCAGCGCCCAGTCACAGCAGTATCTGACACCATGAGCCTTGAGAATATCGGGCGTCTCGAAGGTCTGGCGCAGGCCTGGACTCAACCAGCCATCCACTGGCTGACCGCTGAAGTCGCGCAGGATCTGCAGGGCCCCGGCGATGATATCTTCCTCACGCGCCTCCTCGCTGTTCAGCGAGCGCTGATGTATTCCGTGCCCGATGAACTCCCAGCCCTCCTCGAGCACTGCTTCTGCCACCTGGGGGTAAGTTTCCACCACCGAGGCATTGATCGAGCAGCTGGCCTTCAGGCCATGCTGACGCAGGGCCGAAATAATCCGCGGCAGCCCGCTGCGCAGACCGTACTCCGCCCAGCTGAAATTCGGCACGTCCGGTACGGTTTCCTGCCCATGCGGCGGCGTCAACAGCTTGCGCGGCATGCCCTCATCGAAGCGCCAGTTTTCGAGATTGACCACCAGTTGGATGATCAGTGGCTTGCCATGCGGGGCGCTCAGCCGCGCTCTGTGCGTCGAGAGCTCGAAAGGCACCCGCGGGTTACTGCTCATGCAAGTGCCTTGGTCATGCCGCCATCGATGGTCAGTGAAGTACCCGTGGTGGTGCCGGAGACATCCGAGGCAAGGACGGCGATGAGTCTGCCGATTTCCGCAGGCTCACTCAGCCGACCGAGCGGAATCGCCGCACGGAACTCGTCCTCCACCGCGTCGGCGGATTTACCGCTGGCGGCGCCAAGACCCTCCATCTGCGTAGTCCACCGGCCGGTGCGGGTCGGCCCTGGGTTGACCGCGTTCACCTGCACACCGGCCGGTGCCAGCTCCTCGGCGAGACCCCGCACCACCGCCAGACAGGCCGCGTTGGCGGCCGCACCCGGCAGCATACGCTTGTTGGGCTGTTTGCCGGCATTGCCTACCACCACGACAATCCGCCCGGCGCCCTGGGCTTGCATCACGGGAGCCACCGCACGCAGGGCCCGGACCGTGCCCATAAGCTTCAATCCTAGGGCCGCATCCCAGATGTCGTCCGCAAGCTCCCAGAAGACGCCACCCTGCGCGGCGCCAGCACTTATCACGAGAATATCGATCCGGCCGAAGCGCTCGAGCGTGTCCTGCACGGCCTGCTCCACCTCAGCATCCATAGTCAGGTCGGCCGCAAGACGCAACACCATTGGGCCGGCCAGCTCCGGTGGCAGCTCGGCAAACGACTCGAGCTGTCTGGCAGCCAGCGCCAGGTTCGCACCTTCGGCGGCGAGTGCGACAGCGGTCGCAAGACCAATGCCTTTGCTGCCACCGAAAATCAGTGCGACCTTGCCGTCGAGACCCAGGTCCATGGTCAGCTGCCTCCCGTACGCATGGGCGAGGGTTGAGCTAGGTCGGCAAGCACGACCGAGACATCTTCGAGTTCATCAAGTCGCCAGATGTTGGAGATCAGCCGTTCCAGTGTGTCGTCGTCGACCACATTACTTGCGCAATCGCGCAGCTTGGATTCGAGTTCGCCATCTGAAAGCGGGTGGTCGGGCCCGCCCCGATAGCGTTCGTCGGCCCAGCGCGTGTAATGTTTGCCGTCTCTGGTGGTCAGTTCGATTCTGGAGCGGATTTTGTCCCAGCCCAGATCTTCAACGCCCTGGTCGAACTGCGTCTCGATCAGCCCCTGCATCTGCTGGCAGGCGTCGCCCGCCACGAAGTCGGCAGTGAACTCTGCCGTCCCCACCTTGCCGCGGAGGATGATCGCCGCCAACAGGAACTGAAAGCTGAACTTTCCTTCGAGCGGGGTCATCGCCCGCTGAAAACGGATCGGCCCGAGCACGTTCGAACCCGCATACAACACCACACGCGTGACATCGCCAGGCTGCAGCTGCTCCTCATCCATGAGCGCGCGCAGCGCGTCCATGCTCGGATGCGTCAGCACCCCGGAGGGATAGGGCTTGATACTCACTCCCGGGGAGGCCAGAGCGAACGGGTTGCCGAACCTGTCCCGGACACGCTCGGACTCGCCACCGGGACCGGCTACTGCGAGATACCCCCACTGGCCGTCGAGAGCGGTGTCATTCGCCGTGAAGCCCACCTGAGACAGCATGGCGGCATTGACACCGTTCTCCGCTGCCCGCCCAACGTGCAACGGCTTGGTCATGGTGCCGAAGTTGGCGCGTATGCCCGACGCCATGGATGCTGCAATACCCAGCGCCTGCGCAGTCTGCGGCACGTCGAGCTGCAGCATGTTCGCCGCCGCGGCGGCGGCCGCAAAGGTGCCGACAGTACCGGAAGTGTGAAACCCACGCATGTAGTGCGTCGGCGCGATAGCCTCTGCAACCTTGCAGCCCACCTCGAAACCCGCCATGAAGGCCGCCAGCAGCCGCTGCCCGCTAATCGTAACGCCATGCTGCCTGGCCAAGTAGTCGGCCACCGACAGCGTCGCCGCCAGTGGCGGCATAGTCGGATGCATCAGCAGGCCGTAGGGGCGCCCCGGGCCCTCGGCCAGCTGGGTGTCATCCCAGTCCATCGCATGGCCTGCCGTACCGAACCACAGCGCCGCCAGAGCGACTGGCAACGCATCGCCATCGCCTGCAAGCAAGCGCGCATCGGCGACGCCACCCATGCGCTGGATATGCTGTCGCAGCGGCTGCATGCCAGGCTGCTGCGAACCGGCCAGCGCGACGCCCACTCCGTCGATGACGCAACGCTTGGCCAACCGTACGGTCTCCTCAGGCAGTGTCTCGAAAGCAAGGGTCGCGGCAAAACTGGAAGCCGCGTGTGTGAGCCCTTCCAGGCTCGAATCGGATGTATCAGTGACGGACATTCATACCTCTGTTTGTTTTGTATTAGCTGCGTGGGAATTCCATATCGATGTGATTTCCTCTGTCGCTAAGGTCACACCGAAACGATGGTTGATGTTTTGCAGCGAGGCCTCATGCAAAGGCCGGTCCCATGACCCCACGGCGTCCGGCGGCACACAGATGTAGTAGTCCAGCTCGCAAGCCGCCCGGGCGGTACTTTCCACGCAGGCATTGGTCGACACGCCCGTAATAACTAGGCTCTCGATATGCTTGGCCCGCAGCTTCATATCCAGCGAGCTCCCGGTAAACGCGCTGTAGCGGTGTTTCTCCACTACCAGCTCGTCGTCTTCGGGGGTCAATTCGTCAATGAAGGCGAAACCGGGTGTTCCTGCGATGCACAGCGAGTCACCAGAGGCCGTCGAGCGCCTTCGCTGCGCCAGCCATGCCCCGGAATCGCTGGCATGCGAGGGCAGGGTGCAAAACGCCACGTGAATCACCAGCGCACCGGCAGACCGCGCAGCCTGTCGCAGCGCTCGGATCCGGGGAATCACCGCGCGTGCGGCCGAAATATCGCGACCCAGCTGCTCGGCGCCGAACCCAGCCGTGCAGAAATCCTTCTGCATATCGATGATCAGCAGCGCACTGCGGCTTGCCGCGAATCTTTCGGTCATGGACAGCAGCATCGGTGGCTGACCACCTCGCAGGCTCGTCATCGTCTACTTACTCCAGAACTTGTCGCTGCCTGTGGCCGCCCAGACAGCACCGTCTCGATACTCGGGTAGCCTTCATTCCACGTAAAGCCGGTGTCGCGCACAGACGTTTAGTGCAAGTCTCGTGCGACGCGAAAGCCGAACAAATGATAGCTTCTCGGCTCAGGGTCTCTCCCACGCCAACTCACAGATTGCCGACTGACGCGTGTTCGCCAGCTGCCGCCACGAACAGCCCGGAGTTCGCACTCCCCGTCTACTTGTACAGGCTGCCCGGAGACCACGCTCGCGGGATAGGGTATTAAGGAGCAGTCCTCAACCCATTCCCAGACATTCCCAACCATGTCGAACAGGTGGAATGCATTGGCCTGGAATTGAGCGACGGGGGCGACCAGGGGATAGCCATCGTCACAGGGTGCCGCCATGCCGGGGCGGGTGCCCGAGCCTGAACTCGCAACAAGTTCGACATTCTGCAGTGCGCTCTGGTCCAGGACGTTTCCGTGAGCACACAGTTCTTCCGCCCCGGTTCCCCACGGCTGGTCCGACCCTGTCCCGCCCTCGGCGGCGTATTCCCACTCCGCCTCGCTGGGCAGGCGATACTGTTCGCCCGTCTTCTCCGTTAGCCACGCGGTATAGGCTTTTGCCTCTAGCCACGAGACGCACACAACGGGCTCATCGTCCAGAAGTGGTTTGTCCAGCCCCGGGTTTTTCCAGGAATTTCCCCAGGTTCTTTTGTCTCCACTCCAGGCCGCACAGGAGGAAGTTGCGATGCTCGGGTGTTCAGCTGCAAAAGCGGCGAATTGGGCATTGGTAACTTCCGTTTGGCCGAGAGCGAAGTCCTTGTCGATGCGGACAGCCCGTGGCGGCCCCATGTAGCGTCCCGCGCCGCCACGCATGGTTGCGTGCGCGTCCAGGCCAAACTCAAACTCTCCAGCGGGTACTACGACCATTGATGGACACGTATCGCAGTCTTTGAAGGGTACAAATGCCTCTTCTGCCTGGGTGGATACGGCGATGCTGGCCAGCAGGCCCGCAAAGCATATTCCCGGAATCCATAAAGTTGTTTGTGTCACCATTGCCTCGCATTAGATCCAGAGCCGAAAGCATATCCACGGAGCTACCCGGGACTCATATACGCGCTCATTGTGTTGACAGGATGCTGCGATTACAAGGGATAACAGGTATTCCACTTAGCTACCGTAGCTGACATATTGCATGGGCAGAAAAGTGGTGGACTCACTTCGCTGGTCCGCCGAACAGTTCCGCAAAACTTTTACAGGAATTTGCCAAATGCCCAATATTAACCGCCGCACATTACTGGCCTCGTTCGCAGCGACAGCTCTCGCGCCAACTCTTGTGCCCACTGCGGCAGCACGCGTGGCGCTAAATACCGCAGCAGGGGCGGAAAGAAAACCGCTATCAACCGATCCCTCGACATGGACCGAGGATGAAAAAGTCTGGATCGTGGCCCGACAAGCTGGCGCTGTGAATGAGCAGAAGGTGATCTGGCGCACTCGCGGCGTAATCTACGCTTTCAAGTACCCGAACTCACCGATCCCCCTCGTTCGGTTTAAAGGTTGCAACCAGCAGTGGTGGCGTCCGCAGGAAGATGGCTCTTACCTGCGCACCAAAGCCTTCCTCACATACCTGACGGACTATGAAACTGACGAAATGCTGGAGCAGTTCACTAATCCGATCACAGGGAAAACCGTCGTCCCTAGTCCCAACTCCAATCGCTTACGCCACGGCGAGCGTCTCTCAAAGCGAGGGTGGTCCCACAATGACATCGAACAGGCATTTCCGGACTATTACCAGGAGTTCTCCATTAATGACATCGGGATGAGTGTCATCGGAGAGTCCCTCTCTCTGCACAGCAAGGTGCATTGGCCAGAGCCATTGGTGCGTCGACCTTACAATCAGGACAACACCCACTTTGCGAGACTGGACGACATCATGGATACCAGTATCGACTGGGTGCCATCCCATGGTGCGGGACAGATCCTGATGCCAAAAATGGCCAGCGTTGGCATGGAGAATCCAGAGCTGGGGCAAGTTCTCTGGCATGTGGAGTATTACAAGATTTCTTCGTACGACGACCTGCCACGCGATTACCTGGAACGCGCTACCGCCGAATACGATCGTTTTGGCGTAGACCCCGTCAACGACACCGAAGCGTCGAAACTTGAACGCAGGATCGGACGTGCGGTGAGTGGAGAGACAGGGGCAAAGTAATTTACGCTAAACGGGAGGCTGCTATTCAGGACCCAGGCAGGCTGAAACTGTCGATTAAGCGAGGGGCATTTCGCGGAGGGGTTGGGTTACTGGTAATGGTCGGAATCCGATCTCAAACACTTCAAGTACTTTCTATAAACGTTTCCGCGGAGACCTGAAACCGGACACCCAGGAACGGCACTACAGTGCGAACCTTGCGTCTGTGAAACGGCCAGGCGCTGCCGTTGGGCGCCCTCCCGCTGAGAGGAGGCAGACACCTCAAAAGGGACGAGACCAGGGGGTAGATGACGCCAGCTTTACGCCTGCCGAAAACAGGTGGTGGGTCGTCCAGCTATTGTAGTAAGCCTCTTTGCAGAACACTGCGAGGCCCTGTAGGGTAGTTCGTATGAATCAGATTAAGTGTTTTTACTGCGAGTCTCACGAAGTTACACGTATCCACCGTTCACGGCTTAACAAGATATGCCTTAGACACCCAAAGTTTCTCTGTCTAAACTGTCGGCGAAAATTCTTCAGAACAATTCTGTAGATGACATGTGGGGTTCGAAATAATGATCATGCGTTGTTTAGTTACAATTCAGCTTCTCGCCCGATCAGAGCCGGCCAGCGGTAACTCTATGGCTGGCCACTAGCACCTCAGAGCGGGCAGTGGCCAGCCTGCAATAGTCGCTCGTCCTTGTGGCCGGATGCCCATGACTTTGTGAATGCCATATGCCAATAGCGAAGCGCCTATTAGTGAGGCGCAGTCTCAAGTTACTGGTCTGGTGCCACTTCTGGAATCTTGTAGATGTCGACAGTTGGGACGGTATCTCTCGTCAGTAGCTCATCGACGTATTCAGCGAATTCAGCGTGAAAGAACCCCCTTTGCTGCCTCCAGTAACGATGCCTGCCGGGAAGGTGTTTCACACCCAGAATTGCTGTTGATACAGCCTCTCGAAACTCAGCGTCCAAAGTTCCTTCTTTCGTTAAAAGATAGCTGTTTTGCATTCCAAATATGGCCACATGCATCGACATCATAAACTGAAATTCGTCTCGGGCAGGAAGCGGATCAGGGCTTGTCATTGCATTGAACCAAGTATCGCTGGCCTGTCGGTTACCCCCCATTTGGATATACCAAGATTGCATTGTCGTTGTTGCATCACTTGCAGCGGCAGACCTAATTGCGGCGGTGTTATCGTTAACTTGAACACCGACATAAACCAGCGAAACGATTACGGCCACTCCACCCACTATTTCTGTTAGGCGAACTGAGACGGTCAAGCCGCCATTGTAGAACGTCTACTTCGAACGGAATCCGACGCCAACGGTCAAGATCAAATCCGAGCTACTTAAGGTTACTCCTCTCGCGCCGTGGCCTCGAGCAGGTATGCAATGAGGTCAGCGCGATCCTGGGGATCCGCCAGGCCCGTAAAGATCATCCGGTTTCCAGGTACCAAATCGCTAGGTGCGGTCAACCATGCGTCTAAGGTCGCCGGCGACCAGACAATGCTCGCCGCAACCAGCGCCTCCGAATACTCAAAGCCCTCAACATTGCCTGCCGCGCTACCAAACACGCCATACAGATTCGGCCCAACCTTGTTGATTCCGCCTTCGTCCAGACTGTGACAGGCGCGGCACTGCAGAAACAACAGCCTGCCCCGGCTCGCATTTCCTTCCATCGTCACTGCATCTGGCGTGGATTCGCTGGAAGAGGCCAGCAAAACCGTCTCACGCTCCCGATCTCCGCTAGTCTCCGACGCGCGGGCCGCAGAACTGCCCCACACCAACGCAGCCATCATGCTCGCCACAAGCAACCCCCGAATCAAGCTCTTGCTGTCGGCCTGCCTATCCGTAATTCGCATTGTTCTCATCCTCTAATCACTCGCATGCTAAATTGACTCCTGCTGATTTTTTGCTGCACGGTGAATGGCCTTGCGTATCCGCGGGTAGGAGCCACAACGGCAGATGTTGGTCATGGCGGCGTCAATGGCCTCGTCATCGGGATCCGGGGTTTTTTCGAGTAGTTCCGCGGCCGCCATGATCATGCCGGATTGACAATACCCGCACTGCGGAACCTGCTCATCGATCCAGGCCTGTTGAACCGGGTGCAGAACCTCTCCCTGGGCCAAGCCCTCGATGGTGACAACGTTTTTTCCTGCAACGGCTACCGCAGGCCAGACACAGGATCGAACCGCCTGGCCATCCACATGCACGGTACAGGCGCCACATTGAGCGATCCCGCAGCCAAATTTCGTACCGGTATGCGACAACCGATCCCGCAACACCCAGAGCAGGGGCATTTCATCTGGCGCGTCCACCTCGACTTGGTTACCGTTCAAGGTAAAGCTGATCATAGAATCATCCTTCGCGTCGCCGCTTTTCGAGTCTCATCATGCAATCCGAATGCCCTCGTCCAGCATCGGTAATTTCCTAATACGCTTACCGGTAGCGGCAAACACAGCATTGGCAACGGCCGGGGCTATGGCGGGTACGGCGGCTTCGCCTACGCCACCGAGAGGGCCATCACCAGAAATCAGGTGGACGTCGATCTCCGGCACCTCAGACAGACGAATGAAGCGGTAATCGTCAAAATTACCCTGCTGAACCGCGCCATCTGCGATGGTCACTTTGCTGAACAAGGCAGCTGACAGACCATCGATGATCCCGCCTTCCATCTGTGCCCGTACCGTGTCGGGATCAATGACAAATCCGCAATCGAGCACGCAGGTCACACGGATGATACGCAGCACACCTTCATTGACGCTGACCTTGGCGATCTGGGCGTTGAAGGAACCGAAGCCTGACGAGAACGCGACACCCATCCCGGTATTCGGCTCGAGAGGCCTGCCCCAGCCTGCTTCGGCAGCCGCTTTTTCCAATACGGCCGTGGCGCGGCTGGTCCCGGCCAGCAGCGTCAGTCGGAATTCAAGCGGGTCGCGGCCCGCGAGATGTGCCAGCTCGTCGATAAAGCTCTCGCTGATAAATCCATTATGAGACCGCGCCACCGCGCGCCAAAAGCCCAAAGGCACATGCGTCTTGGTTTCCGCGTAGTCGACCAGCTTATTCGGAATGGCATAGAGCCGGTTGAGAGCACCGCCCATCACAAATGGGTCGGGGATGCGCTGCTCACGCCCCTGAAATCTCGATACCGACGGCGCGGCTACCCGCGCATGAACGGCGAGGGGGTTGCCTGCATCATCCAGTGCGGCCCGGTAGCGGGAAACCACAGCCGGTCGATAGAAGTCATGGCGGACATCCTGCTCCCGCGTCCACATCAACGTCACCGGGCGGCCCTGCGTCTGTTGTGCGATCTGCACGGCCTGGGCGACGAAATCCAGTTCCCACTTGCGGCCAAAGCCCCCGCCGCAGAAGGTGCCCTGCAGAGATACCCGGTCCAGCGGCAGCCCGGTGATTTGCGCAGCCAGTTCCCGCGCCGCGCCCTGTTGCTGATGAGGGGCCCAGACCGTACAGTCCGTTTCGGTGACCTGAGCGGTGGCCGTCATGGGTTCCATGCAGACGTGAGCAAGAAACGGTACTTCGTAGGTGAACTCCGAAACCTCCGGCGACGCCTCAAGTACTGATTTCACGTCACCCTTCGTGCCAGGAAATGCGCGTGCAGTCTCGTCGTCCAGTGCTGCATGCAGAGCTGCGGAGATCTGCGCCGAATCCCAGGTATCGTTGGGCTGCGACTCGAACTGCAGTTCAAGCGCCTGTAACGCCGTATTGGCCTCCCAGAACGAATCGGCCACCACCGCCACGCCATCTTCAAATTCGACAATCCCGAATACGCCGGGCGGCAGCGCATCGCCTTGCCGCTTTACGGCCTTCAGCTTTCCGCCAAACACCGGTGATGTCCTGATGCTGGCATAGAGCTGGCCGGGCAGGCGCACATCGGCACCGTACACGGCGCTGCCGGTGACCTTCGCCGGCCCATCTTTACGCGGCACCGATTTGCCAAGCAATGTATAGTTTTCGGGGGCTTTGAGTGGTGGATCTTCGGGCACCGGCTGGCCAGACGCCGACTGGGCAAGTGCGCCGTAGCTCAGCGATCTGCCGCTAAGGTCGTGATGAACGCGACTTTGCGATGCGCGACAGGTCTCGCGAGGGACCTCCCACTGGGCTGCGGCCGCACCGATCAACATTTCCCGGGTCGCCGCGCCGATGGTGCTCAATAAGTCGAAATAGCCTCTGACACCATCTGAATTACCGGTGGATTGACGTTTTTTCGCCGGATTGTCATAGGCAGTGTCTGCCGTTGCCAGCCTGACCACCACGCGGCTCCAGTCGGCTTCCAGTTCCTCGGCAATAATCTTGGGCAGCGCGGTATACACGCCCTGACCCAGCTCCGCGCCAGGGACCACGATAGAGATCACATCGTCGCTGGAGATTTCTACGTAAGCATTTAGCTCCGCTGCCGTGCCAGCACCTTTTGAACCCGCAGCGACCGCCGGTAGCACCAGCCCCACTGCCAACCCACCAGCCAGGATCCCGGCAGACTGCAGAAACCCGCGTCTGCTGAGGTCTGCACCGGACAATAGCGTGTAATCGACACCTCTTTGCTTATCAGCACCAGGCATTTATCGTTTCTCCAATTCACGCATGGGCGCAGCGCCCGGCAACCATGCGCATCACGTGTGAACTACAGTTCCAGCAATGTTCCAACGGCCGCGGCTTCAGCAGATTCCATGGCGGCCTCCATCCCCCGGTTGGCCACCGAGACATGCTCTCCACAGAATCGTATGCGCCCGAAAGGCTCGGAAAACGCAGGCAGATACTCGTGCACCTGGCCAGGCGCCCATTCTGTCCATGTGCCCCCGGCAAAAGGATCCATACTCCAGCTCTTGTAGCCGGTCGCCCTGATCTTGCCTCGCGCTGCAGGCCTGAGCTTTTCGTATTCGCTGACGACCAGTGCACGGGCCGCGGTCTCGCCCAAGCGATCCAGCCGCTGGGCGTTAAACCCCCGCGCGCGAGCCACAAGGCCGGTGATTTCATTGCTTCCCGGTAGCTGACGCAATGCCCCCACTTCGCCGAGGGCTGAGTCCGTCCACATTGCGGGGTCCAGACCGTCATCTTCCCAAAACGGGTGCTCGGCCTGCAGAACAGTTTTGTTAATCATCATTGCGGGAAGTGTTTTGGCCGCCCGGGCCAGCACCGGAGGCAGACCGGGGTCGAAACCAACCCAACGCAACGGCGGTACCGGCAGCGCGCAGACAGCGCGCTTCGCCAGGTGCCGTTCGCCGTTATCGGTTAGCACTTCCACACCGGACTCGTGCTGGGAAATGCCAATGACTCGGCGCTGCAACAGCACGTCCCCGGGCAACTGTGCCGCCATGGCTTCGGGCAGCCGCTGATTTCCGCCCAGGATTTTCGCCGCAAGGGCGCCGAACTCCCGCTGGTTGGCGTCCCAGGCGACACGAAAGAACCAGCTCAGAATCGAACAGTCATGGGCCGAGGTGCCACGACCGATGTTGATTTCATAGTTCTGGGTGATCATGTCATCACTCCAGTCCAGGGAGCGCAGGAATTCGTACACGGACTCATCCAGGGACCGACTTTGCGGCAGCAGCCAGTCTTGCTGTCGGGCTAGGGGGTTGTTAGCCCCGACCACCTTTTGAAAGAACCTGCGGCCCGGAAACTCACCTTTGGAGCCCTCAGGCAGCAGATTGCCCGGATACGTGGGCCATTCGCTGCGCGGGATGATTCTGCCACCGAGAGCAATCTCGGGCTTGGAAAGTCCCCGCTGCGGTGCATGGTCGACGAGTTCAAGACCGAGGCTGCGCACCGTTGACAGCACGCGGGCGTAACCGCCCAAAATACTGTCACCGCCAGCTTCAGGCGCGCCGGGAAGGTCATAAAAGCTTTCCAGGCGACCACCAAGACGGTTCTGCCCCTCGAGCACCGTGACCTTGACACCCTCCTCGGCAAGCAGCGAGGCGGCGTGCAGACCGGAAAGCCCCGCGCCTATGACGATGACGTCGGACTGGGTGGTAGTACGAACGAGGCTTCCCCAGCTCACCGCCGGATACATCGCGGCCGCCGTTAATCCCCGTAGCAAGGTCCGTCGCCGGATAAGTTTCGTCATGGATACAGCCTGCCCCTAGCTCAAATCGCTGATGATGCTTTCGATCAACCTGCTTCGCGCCTCTTGGCGCGCCGCGGACTCGTCTTTCGAAGGCGTATACCCTTCAACCTCATCGGATGATAACAAATCATGCCTGGTGAGCAGTTGTTCATGCGTCCGCAGTCGGTCCTGCAGCACGCAAATCTCCATTGTAAGACGCATCACCACAGCAACTATCCGGTCGGGCGAAAGCTCGTCAAGCTGGGCTCGCCGGGGTAGCTTAAAGGGGCGCTCTTTTTCAGTACTTTCTGACACTATGCTGCCTTCCTGCCGCCGAAGATATGGAACTCTCCGCCGCCCATGGGTTCGTAATCGGCGAATACCCGCTCGGCGGCGAAACCCGCCTGGATCAATGCCTCGCGCATATCGGTGTCCGCATACCCGGTCCAGAAAGGTTCGCCGTTGTTGACGACCTGCCAGTGGTTGGTGACCTGCCCGGGCATGGAAAGGCGATCGGGCTGGAACGGGGTATCCGCATTGAGGAAGATGCCACCAGGCGCAAGAAGCCTGTGGGCCTCCTGCATGATGCCCGGCACGATGTCATGCCATGTTTCGTGAAACAGGATGTGGGACACGATTAGGTCGAACTGGCCGTCCGCGAAGCCGGTAGAGCGAGCATCCGCCTGTCGATAATTGATGGCCAGACCCTGGTCTTCCGCCCAGGTATGGGCAAAGGTCAGGAAAGGTGCCGACAGATCAACGCCCCAGATCTGGGCTTCGGGAAATGCCTGCTTGTAGGCAATGGTCTGGATGCCTGCACCGCAACCAAGATCTAGGATCGACACGGGGCTCGTATCCGAAAACCTTCGCCGCAGCACGTCGACGATGAAACGGCCTCTCCCGGGTTCACCCGCCTTACCACCCACGGCGATGCCCTTGGCGGCCATGTAAATCTCGCCACTGCCCAAATAGCCCATACCCTGGCGCAGGCTGGTATCTCCCGGCTGCCCGAAGTAACCACCAGGCTGGCGATGAATCTCCACATGGCGAATGGGCTCCGGCAGAACCAGGTCCCTGTTCAATTCCAGCCGTCCCCGAGCATCTTTTTTGGCCAGCAACTGCCGGCGAGCCTCGAACTCCGGAAACAGCCGGTTACAAGTCTCGTCCACTGTTTCCCACATCAGATCCTGCGAGGCAAATACAGCACTTCCCCACAACTGGAAGAGGTTATCACCCCTAAACGCTTCGGTACCTTCCTCGCGATTCACCGGTGGCCGACCGTGTTCCGCCACGAAGGCTGGCTCCACTTCCTCCTCGAAACGACGCGCCAGGCGCGCTTCCAGGGGACCGTTGAGGTGAGTTTTCAGCGCGCCAACGAATGCCTGCCTGGCGGCTTCATCGTGGCTCGGCTGGTAGACGGCTTTGAGCGGCGCATGAGGCATCAGACTGCTCTCCATCCCTGGACTGCAGACCTCGCCAGCAAACTCGGCACCAGGACCTTCCCGAGGAATATCTTCCCAACCGTGGTCACAACAGCTTGGCGACCTCGAAGGCCGCGCGCTCCCCTGACTCCATGGCGCCCTCCATACCGCGATTGGCGGTCGCGGTGTGTTCCCCGCAGAAATGAATACGGCCAGCCGGCTCGATCAATGCCGGCAGGCACTCGGTAACCTGCCCCGGTGCCCAGATAGCCCAATCACCTCCTGCAAACGGGTCCGACTGCCAGGACTTGATTCCGGCGAGCTCCAGCTTGCCCTTGGCGGCCGGCCGCAACGCTTCATACGCCCTGAGGACATGCTGCTGGGCGCTCTCGTCCCCGAGGGTATCTAGGCGATCAGCCAGGTGCCCCCGACCCCAAGCCATCAGGGAGGTAATCTCATCGTGATCTTCACCTTCCCTGAGTGCACGGACTTCGCCCGCATCCCCATCGGTCCACATCGCCGGACTGAGTCCATCATCCTCCCAGAAGGGACTGGTGGGCACCATGATGACCTTGGTTATCCTCTGTACCTGCACGGTGCGGATTGCCTTGGCCTTCAGGGGAGGCAACAGCGGGTCGAATTTGACCCAGCGCATGGTGGGTATGGGAAGGGAGCAGACCACGCGTGAGGCACGAAAGACACTGCCGTCATAGCAGTGCACTTCCGCACCGGACTTGTCGGAGCGGATACCCACCACCTGCTTGTTGTAGTGCACATCACCTTCCAGTGCAGCGGCCATGGCTTCAGGTAACCCCTGGTTACCGCCATCGACCTTGTAGGCGACGCGAGCTACGTCCCCCTGGAGCTTGAACCAGGCCTGGACGAAGTACCACATCAGGATGGACACGTCGTGCGCAGAGGTGCCGTATTGGACATTGGTGTTGTAGTTCAGCTCAATGGCCGCATCGCTCCAGCCAAGTTCTTTGAAGAAGTCGTAGGCGGATCGGTCGTACTGGGCACTGCTCGGCTTCGTCCAATCGGCAAATGAAGCCAAGGGATTGTGCTTGCCAATCTCACCCTGAAAGAACCCTCGCCCGGGGAAGCGGCTGCGTGCGTCAGCAGGCATGGCATTCAACGGGTGATCGGGCCAGTCTTCGAGTGGAATGATGCTGCCATTCAATGCCAGCTCTACGCGGCGCGGGTCGCTCTGCGCTTCGGGCGACAACTCTCTGCGACCCGCATGATCGACGAGTTTCAGGTTCAGGCGTCGGCCCATGTCCTGCATCCGCGCGTAGCCGCCCAACATGGAATCTCCGCCCCACTCAGGATTCCCGGCCACGGAAGGGTGGCTGAACAATCGCCCGCCCGCCCGCTCGCGTGCTTCCAGAACGACGGTTCTCGCACCCAGCTCTTCAAGTAGGAATGCCGCATTCAGTCCGGACAGCCCGGCGCCGATAACAATCACATCCGGCTTTGCCCTGCTGCTCGCCCCGGCACCGGACAGCCGAGTGGCCATTCCTGCGGCCAAACCGGCCTGCATGAATCTGCGACGACTAAGACCTATACTCATAACAACTCCGTATCATTGAATGCTGGCCAGTATGGCCGCGAGATGGGCGTTAACGGCAAGCGGATCTTACAGGGCCACAAAGTGCCCTATCAGCGCTAGGCTCACCGACAGGATGGACGACCCGAACATCATGACTCGTCCATCCGGAATCCCGCAGCAGTGTGACGTATTTTGGTGGCTGTAGGTGTTGGAAAGTGCGTAGGCAGCAACCATGCGTCGTCCTGAGCGACCGTGGCCAACGTCTTCAGCCGGGTCTCCGCAGACAGCTTGGGGTCGGAACAGAAGCACGTCGACCACTCCGGGTGCTCGACCTGAATCGGATGATGAATCACGTCGCCAGTCAGGTACGCACGCTCTCCACGCGCCTCAAGTTTGACCATCACGTTGCCAGGTGTATGCCCTGGCGCGGGCATCAGCTGAACGCCATCATCCACTTCCTGGTCCTCGTCGACCAGCTCGGCCTGGCCAGCCTGGAAAATCGGCTCCACGCTGTCTGCCCAGGAGCCGTGGTTAACCAGATCGACATCGCTGTTGGCCAGAACCTGCCGCCAGTGCGCTACCTCTTTTTTGCCAAACAGATAGCGTGCATTCGGAAAGGTGGGCACCCATCCGCCGTTGTGCAATCGGGTATTCCAACCCACGTGGTCGGCATGGAGGTGAGTGCACATAACTATGTCGATGTCTTCCGGCTTCAGGCCCAACGCGGCCAAATCGCTCAGATAGCTGCCCTGGAGTTGGTGCCAATGGGGGTTGCGCGGTCGGGGCTTGTCGTTACCCACGCAACTATCTACCAGAATGGTGCAATTGGGGGTGCGCACGATGAAGCTGTGAAACGACATAACCAACAGATCATTGGCCCGGTCAAACATTTTCGGGTTGTGAGCTGCCGAAGTCGCTCGAATAAGTTCAAGGGTCGCCGCCGGAAACAGCGTAGTAGCCGGAATGAACGCACCTTCCAGCTCCACGATGCGAGCTGTCTCGAACGGGCCGGGCTGTTGAAATACTCGCTGTGACACAGATGGATTATCCGAAGTGGTAAGGGATCTGCTCGGGGCCGTGGTACTGCTCCACCGAGTTGTCTTTTTCGTAGAAGATATTTTGGATAAAGGTGCCGCTCTTCTGGCTGCGTACGATCACCGCCGTGGCCGGCGTACTGTCGTCGTTGTATTCGGCGTGGACCTCCCAAGGCGCGATGCAGTCGACATGACCCACGCCGACGTGAGTGGTATCGGTCGCCTCTACCTGAGCGTGCTTTGGCAGGTCTCCTGGTTTGCCACCGTCTGTGCGCCGGAAGCGTGCGACTGCTTCGGTGCCCTCCAGCACCCCGTAGAGGGTCCAGGACAAGCCGTGGTCATGCACGGTGGTTTTGGCCGCAGGCTTTTTGATCAGTCCGTTGATGACGAATCCGTAGTCGGGATCCTGATAGAAGATCAGGTTGGCATGTTTGCCCTCCAGGCCCAGCTTCGCTGGACTGGTAGGCCAGGTTTTGGAGTGTGCCTGCACTTGCGGATCAGCCAGCAACACCTTGAGCCGATCGGCTGCTTTCTGCCAGCGCACAGCCTCGTCGGCTTCGTTGACGTGTAGATCCCGAACTTCTTCAATGAATTGCGCGACCGCGGGCAGCATAGTTTTCTGTGTGTCGTTCATGATAAATCCCAAATCCTCTATGTAAGCTGCCAGACCAGTGCCAACCGCGGCTAGGCGCTAAGCCGAGCGTGCAGTCAAACCGGATACCTGTTGCGTTGTTATCTCGACCTGTAACCTGAGATGTACTCCCTCGTCTGGCGAGGGACGGCGCGTATATTAACGTAAATTTTAACTACTCACCCCATAAAAAGTATAAAAAAAGCTTGGCGACATTTTGACCCTAATAACAGGGCACTGCCAGGCTCGTGTGAACGTGTGCGTTACAAGCGCTTCAGCGGTGCTGTGGGGAAAAAGCGCGGCGTTATTTAGCATCCCCCCCTGCAGTATAGCGCCTTTTTCTACAGCGGCATTCTGAGAAGCCCAAAAAACCGATGGCATCCTATAGATATTGAAATTGTCGATTTCCAGGGACAATGGCGAACATCAACAAAATGTCAGTGCGCGGTGAACTTGATCGATTGCAATCAGAGTTTGGACGCCTGTCAGAGGAAAACGCGCTCACCGGTGAAAGCAGGTTACTCATGCGGAGCATGCTCACACTGCTTGAACTCATTTGCGCGATATCCCTGGAAAAGAATACCCCCAAGACCACTAAATACTCCAGCAAGCCTTCCTCTCAAACAGATAAAGATGAGTCGTCCCTGGCTCTGCACGGGAGCAAAGGAAAAGGAAAACAAGAGCGCCGAGACCTTGCCGCTAATAGCCGGGTAGTGGAAACCGTCACCGTTTCTGAAGTAACGGTTTGTCCTGTTTGCGGGAAAGACCTGTCGCATACACACTGCCATGGTCAGGAGTACCGCACCCGAATCGATATTGTCTTCGAGAAAGTCACCGAGCCGTTATTGAAAAGCCCTGCAATCAATGTCGATGAAACCTCTTTACGGGTGGACAGAAAAAACCATTGGATTCATGTGTATTCCGCCGGCGATATCATACTGAATTATTTGCACCGAAGACGCGGAAAGGAGGCAATGAAATCAGTCAATATTATCCCCCGCTACGGAGGTGTCATTATCCATGACTACTGCTCATCCCATCTATCGTACACGCACTGTGCCCACGGGCTGTGTGGGTCACACTTATTGCGTGAGTTAACCTTTAACGACTATCGCTGGGCGGGCAACATGAAGCGCGTGCTACAAGAGACGTGTAAAACACGTCTCTGCCAGGAAGTCTAAACAACTCACCGTACAGGAATACAGCGCCCTCCAGAAACGCTACCGGAATATCATAACGCGTGGAGAGAAAGAGTTACCCGCCATTCCTGAGAATCCCAGCGGGCAACGTGGGAAAATGGTCAAGTCGGATGCTCACAACCTGTGGGAACGGCTCACAGCACATGAGGAGGCTGTGCTGTTATTTGCCAAGGACGCTAACGTATCATTCACCAATAATCGTGCAGAGAGAGATTTACGTATA
>JBLIIW010000050.1:0-20317 GCA_047635315.1 Halieaceae bacterium
GTGGTGCGGGGCCTCTGCACGCCAATGCCTTGGGTATTCTCACCAACGCGTGGCCGGTTATTATCCCGCCGGGACCCGGGGTACTGTGCGCCTACGGCGACGCAACGACCCAGGTGCAGGACGAGGCCGCACGCACTTACCTCATGATGGCAGACGACGTGAGCGACGCCAAGCTACTCGCCGACCTTTACGAGTTGCACGGGCGCGCGGGTGAGGCACTGCTGGCCGATGGTATACCGGAAGCCGAACATGAAGTGAGCTACCAGGCAGATTTACGCTACGCGGGTCAGGCCTTCCAGATTACTGTGGACTTCAGCGATGCGGAACTTCGGGAAAAAGGTGTCGCCCTGCTGACCGAGGCCTTCGACGCGCAGCACGAACAACTGTTTACCTTCAAACTCGGCGACGGTCACGAAATTCTCATGATTCGAGCCGTGGTCAAGGCCGCCGCCCGACAGATGGCCGATCAGCAGCGCAGTGGTGCAGGCGGTAGTCTCGCCGATGCAAAGGTCCACGACAGCCGTTTTTATTATGAAGGCGCTTGGCACGAGGCGCCGATTTACAACCGCGACGGATTACACGGGGGCCTCGACGTAGCGGGTCCCTGCATCGTTTCAGAGATGGATTCCACGACCGTGGTTCTGCCCGGGTTTGCGGCGCGAGTAGACTCTGTCGGTAACCTCCTCATCAACCCGAACGCCTGAGGGACCTAGCATGACAGCGAAGATTATCGAGACCAATCAGGCGCCATTGAACCCGGTAGAGGTCGATGGCGTGACCGTGGATATTATCGAGAATGCCCTGCGCAATGCGCGCGAGGAAATGGATGCAGTGCTGTTCCGCACGGCCATGTCACCGGGCATTCGCGAACAGGGCGACTGCTTTCCCATGATCGCCAACCGTGAAGGCAAGATGGTTGTGGGCCAGTTCGGTTCTTTCATCGGTCCTTTTCTTTCGGCTTACGATGCGGAGATCGAAGAGGGCGATGTAATCCTCACCAATGATCCCTATTGCTGTAACGCGGCCGTATCGCACCTTCCGGACTGGGTCGTGCTGGTGCCCGTGTTTAAGGAAGGCCGGCATATCGCCTGGTCGGCGATGTTCGGGCACATGTCCGATAATGGCGGCATGGTACCAGGCTCCATCCCGATCGAAGCCACCAGTATTTATCAGGAAGGTATTCGTATACCGCCGACCAAACTGTACAAGCGTGGTGTGCTGCAGAGCGACCTGCTGGAACTGATCCTGCACAACGTGCGCACACCACAGTGGAACCGTTTCGACCTCAATGCGCTGGTAGCGGCTTGCAATACGGCGGCGAAGCGCTGTGTGGAACTGTCAGAGCGCTTTGGTGACGATGTGCTCAATGCAACGATGGAAGTGATGCTGCAGCGCAATCATCAGGCCATGAAGCACATTATCGAGATGTTCATTCCCGAGGAGCCGCGGGAGTTTGAAGACTATCTCTGTGATGACGGCATGGGCATGGGTCCTTACCGCATCAAGTGCCGCATGTGGCGCGAGGGTTCCACGGCCATCTTCGATTTCGCGGGCACCGATCCACAGGCGCAGAGCTCCGTGAATTTTTTCCTTAACGAAGACATGTTCAAGATGTTTTTCGGCTCTTTTACCATCAACGTGGTCGATCCGCAGATTGTCTTTAACGACGGATTCTACGATCTGGTTGATGTGCGTATTCCCGAGGGCACCCTCCTCAAGCCGAAATTCCCCGCCGCGCTGTCTGGCAGGACCCACGCGCTGGGCCGTATCTTTGACCTGCTCGGTGCCCTGCTGGGGATGGGCGCGCCGGAGCAGATGCTCAACGCTGCCGGGTTCTCTGACTCCCCGCATTTGTTTTACTCAGGCTACGACCACCGCCCCGGAAAGGACGGTGAGTGGTTCCAGCTGTTCCAGATTGGATTTGGTGGTATTCCCGGGCGACCGGTAGGTGACGGGCCGGATGGCCATTCCCTGTGGCCGGGTTTTACCAATGTGCCCAACGAATTCATTGAGTCCTACTTTCCCCTGCGCATTGAGCGTTACGAAACGATCAGTGACTCCGGTGGCGCCGGTCTGCACCGCGGTGGTAACGGGCTCTCTGTGGCCTATCGTTTCCTCGCCGATGGTGAGGTCGGTATCCACGATGATCGCTGGCTAACCTATCCCTGGGGTGTGCTCGGTGGCGAGACTGGTCAACGCTCGACTAAGAAAATAGTGCGCACCGATGGCAGCGAGCAGTGGTTGCCGGCGAAGGTCGAGGGTGTAAAGGTCAAGGTTGGCGACCTGCTCTACTTCAACACCTGGGGCGGCGGCGGTTGGGGTGACCCGTATCAGCGCGATCCGGAACTGGTGCGCCAGGATGTCCGGCGCCGGTTGGTCAGCGCGGATGGGGCACGCCGTTACGGGGTTGTGATCGCTGCGGATGGCAGTGTCGATGCGACGGCCACGGAGGCTCTGCGCGAGGAACTGCGCGGCGCGCGTGGCGCGGATCTTCCGCTGTTCAATCGCGGTGGGACCATTGAAGAGATAAAAGCCCGCTGTGAAGAGGAAACGCATCTGCACGCACCGGTAGCGCCCAGCTTTGGGGCTGGTCACGGAGCCTGAAGATGGTGTATCCGGGGCCTCATGCACTGCCTATGGGTCGGCGGCCGGCGCTGCTTCTGGTCAACGTGATCGAGGCCTTCACTGACCCTCAGAACCCCCTTGGCTCCTTCTGCGACGGGGTGCTTGCGGCCTGCACGTCGTTGCTCGACGGCTTTCGCAGCAGTCAGTTGCCCGTGTGCTTTAGCTCTGTCGTCTATCTTGAAGCGAGCGAGGCGCCGGTGTTTCGCGCTCGCCTGCCTGCGCTGAATATGCCGCAGGCGGGTCACGGTGCTGTTGAAATTGACTCGCGGCTGCGCCCCCAAGCAGGGGAACATGCGCTGGAAGAGTGCTATGCAAGCGCGTTTTGTGGCACGGATCTAAAGGCTTGGCTGGTGGAATCCGGCGTCGACTCCCTGGTGGTGTGCGGCTTGACCGCCGGCGGCTGCGTTCGTGCCACGGTGGTGGACGGCTTAGAGCACAATTACCCGGTGTGGGTGCCAAAGGAGGCGGTCGGAGACCGCAATGAACTGGCGCACGCGGCCAATCTTCACGACCTGCACGCGAAGTATGCGGAGGTAGTGAGCCTTGCGGCAACGCTGCACGCTCTGGAAGCGCCGGTCTGGGCTGGCGAGGTAGCAGGCGCGCGGTGAGCGCCCGGGCACGCATCCTGCTGATCGGCTACCGCAAGTTCAGCGAGCTGATCAACGCGGTGCTGCCGGAGTATGCCGATCAGGCAGAAATCACTATCGTCGAGTCGGTGGCGTCGGGCAGCGTGGACTATCACGCGCTGGTTCGGGAGCATCGTCCGGACGTTGTCGCCAGTGCGGGCTCCAATGCGGTGTATCTGCGCAATGCACTGAAAGTGCCGGTGATCGCACAGCCGGTCACGGATGCGGATGTGGTTGACGCGGTAGCCCGGGCAACGCGTATCGGGTCGCGCATTCATGTTTTTAGCTATGCGGCGCAGCCCGAGCTTTCGGAACGTGTATTTCAAGCTCTTCCCGTGCTCACCGGGGGAACGGTTAGACACGACGTTTACAGCACCACCAACGAAGCCACCGAGCGCCTTCTTGCTCTCGTAGCCGCTGCGGATACGGATGTGGTAGTTGGCCCCAGCTACATCTGTGATCTTGCCGAGCGCCGCGGTCTCGCGACGGTGCTGCTCTATAGCAAGGCGTCAGCGCGCTTGATGCTCGACGAGGCCCTGCGCCGCGCGCTTGCGCCCAGCGCCGATGCGGGCGCGCCTACACCACCCTCGCGCTTCATTATAAATTCACCACAGATGACGCGGGTCGCTGAACTTGCGCGTACCTATGCGCGCGGCAACGCAGCCGTGCTATTGCAGGGTGAGAGCGGCACGGGCAAAGAGCACATTGCCAGGGAGATTCACCAGCGGTCGGATTATCGCGAAGGCAGTCTTGTGGCGCTGAACTGCGGCAGTATCCCCAACGAGCTTTTCGAAAGTGAGTTATTCGGCTACGTAGACGGTGCATTTACCAGCTCGCGGCGGGGCGGTCGTGTCGGTCTCATCGAAGAAGCCAACGGCGGCGTGCTGTATCTCGATGAGGTGGGTGAGATGCCCCTGGCGCAGCAGGTTAAGCTGCTGCGAGTACTGCAGGAGCGGCGTGTGCGGCCCGTAGGCGGGAACCGGGAGCTGGCGCTGGACTTCAAAGTGATAGCCGCAACTAATACGGACTTGCAGATGGCGGTGGACGCGGGGGGATTTCGCGATGATCTGTACTATCGCCTGAACGTGTTCAATCTGCGCCTGCCGCCGCTGCGCGCGCGACCCGAGGATATTCTGGCGATCGCCCAGCATTATCTGATCGACTATGCGCGCCGGTATTCCACGGAGCTTGATGTGGACGCGTTGCTCGACAGTCTGCGGGATGTATTCATGGCCTATGAGTGGCCCGGCAATGTGCGAGAGCTACAGAATTTTACCGAGCGACTTGTGGTGAATGCTGCAGGAGGCATGACCCTGGATGATGAGCACCTCGCGCAGGTGCTGCCGGAACTCTACGCCGGTGAGACCGGGGAGGGCGTCGCAGGATTACTCAAGGAACAGGAGTTTCGTACCATCCGCGACGCGATGTTGCGCTGCAATGGGGACAAGGCAGCGGTGAGCCGCGAATTGGGTATCAGTTCGACGACGCTTTGGCGGCGTCTGAAGAAAATGGGCTGGAACAGCCCATAAAGCCCATGTAACGCAGCAAATTAGACGGACAGTTTTTCTCAAGCGGGTAGGATTAGCACGGTGCCTTCGGGCGCTGTTTTTATGCTTGGCTAAAATCTCAGATGTGTGGCCCGGTGCTTTTAGGGCGTACTCCCCGATAGCGGTTTGCCCTCGCGGAGGACGGCTTCGATGATCTCTGCATACACGGGCCTGGCAAAGCGAAAACCCGGCGCCTCCAGCCAGCCAGCGCCTTGCCTACAGGCATTTTCTCAGCATCCGCCGACAGCTCAAAGTGGTCCGTGGCTGCATCCCAGCGCCAGGTGCCGACGCCGGCGCTGAGAAACGCCTACTCACTGTCGGGTAAAAGAGTGGGCTGGGCCACCAGAGTCATTTCCTGTGCGCTGTATGGAGTGAATGTAGTCTGCTGCGCGATGTACTTATACCGCCACGTGCTGGTCGTCCGCTTCCCTAAAGCTATCGATGCTCGGACAGGCGCAAAAGAGATTGCGGTCTCCGTAGACGTTGTCGACGCGACTGACCGGTGGCCAGTACTTGTCGAGTTTCAGGGAGTCCATGGCAAAGGCCGCCTGTTCGCGACTGTAGGCATGTGGCCAGTGCTCGGCCGTCAGGTCCTGCAGGGTATGCGGGGCGTTGACCAGGGGGTTGTCCGCGAGGGGCAATCGGCCTTCCTCCACACTGCGAATTTCCTCGCGGATGGTAATCAGGGCATCGCAGAAGCGATCGAGCTCGGCCAGTGATTCGGACTCGGTGGGTTCTATCATCAGCGTGCCCGCCACAGGAAACGACATGGTCGGCGCGTGGAATCCGAAGTCCATGAGGCGCTTGGCAATATCTTCCTCGCCGATACCGCTGCTCTCCTTGATGGCCCGGATATCGATGATGCACTCGTGTGCCACGGTGCCGCGATTTCCCCGGTACAGCACCGGATAGTGATCCTGCAAGCGCTGCGCGATGTAGTTGGCGGACAGAATGGCGATCTTGCTGGCCAGGGTCAGCCCCTCGGCGCCCATAAGGGCGATATACGCCCAGGAAATCGGCAGAATGGAGGCGCGGCCGTAGGGGGCAGCGGACACCACATCATTGTCCGTGGGCAGACCCGGAACCGGGGTTACCGGATGCGATGGCAGGAACGGTTTGAGGTGCGCGCCCACGCCGATAGGCCCCATGCCCGGGCCGCCACCGCCGTGGGGGATGCAAAAGGTCTTGTGCAGATTGAGGTGTGATACGTCGGCACCGAAGTGCCCGGGCGCGGCGAGTCCGACCAACGCGTTGAGGTTGGCGCCGTCGACGTAGACTTGCCCCCCGTGCGCGTGCACAACTTCGCACAGCTCCACGATGTTCTCCTCGAAGACCCCGTGCGTGGAGGGATAGGTCACCATAATCACGGCCAGGGCATCGCGGTGCTTTGCCGCCTTGCCGCGCAGGTCGTCCACATCGACGTTACCCTGCGCATCGCATTCGATGATGACCACGCGCATCCCGGCCAGCACAGCGCTGGCGGGATTGGTGCCGTGGGCGGAGGCGGGGATCAGACAGATATCCCGCCCGGAATCGCCACGGCTCTCGTGGTAGCGCTTGATAGCCAGGAGGCCAGCGTACTCACCCTGGGACCCGGCGTTGGGCTGCATGGAAATCGCGTCGTAGCCGGTGCATTGCTCCAGCATATGTTCCAGGTCGACGATCAACTCCCGGTAGCCCTGTGCCTGATCTGCGGGAGCGAAGGGATGCATGCCAGCGAATGCCTCCCAGCTGATCGGCAGCATTTCTGTGGTGGCGTTGAGCTTCATAGTGCAACTGCCGAGTGGAATCATGGCCCGGTTCAGGGCGATATCCTTGCCCTCCAACCGGTGCATGTAGCGCAGCATTTCCGTTTCTGAGTGGTACTCGTTGAACAGTGGGTGCTGCAGGTAATCGATGCCGCGGGCGAGCGCTTCGGGAATGCCGCTGCCCAGCGTGTCGCTGTCGGGCAATGCTGCGTTGTCGTTGCCGCTGATCACGCGCAAGAGCAGGGTGATATCGTCGGCTGTACTGGTCTCGTCCAGGGAAACGCCAATGCTGTCCGTCTGGTCGCAGCGCAGGTTGACACCGGCCTGTTCGGCGCGCGCGAGTATAGCGTCGCGCTGGCTACCCGGCAGCAGGTTCAGGGTATCGAAGAACTGATCGTGGCGGATCTCCACTCCCGCCTCGCGCAGCGCGTTGGCGAGCATCGTTGTCAGCAGGTGCGTGCGCTCGGCGATCCGGCGCAAACCGCCGGGGCCGTGGTACATGGCGTAAAACGCCGCCATTACCGCCAGTAGCGCCTGCGCGGTGCAGATGTTGCTGGTCGCCTTCTCCCGGCGGATATGCTGTTCGCGGGTCTGCATGGCCATACGCAGGGCCGGGCGGCCGTGACGATCCACGGACACGCCGATTATTCTCCCGGGTGTGGAGCGTTTGTAGGCATCGCGGGTGGCAAAGAACGCGGCGTGCGGTCCGCCGTAACCCATGGGTACGCCAAAGCGCTGGCTGTTACCCACTACAACATCGGCGCCCAGTTCACCCGGTGAACGCAGCATCAGCAGTGCCAGCAGATCGCTGGCCACGGCGACCAGTGAGCCCCCCTGGTGCGCCGTCTCGATGATATGGCTGGGGTCGTGCACCGCACCGCTGCTCCCCGGGTACTGGAGTAACAGGCCAAAAGCATCGGTCTCGCCGAGCAGTTCCAGCGCATCACCGACACGCACTTCTATACCCAGCGGACGTGCGCGGGTTTTCAATACCGCCAGAGTTTGCGGATGGCAGTCCCGGTCGGCGATGAACACTTTGCTCTTGTTTTTTTTGTTGACCCGCTGCAAAAGCGTCATCGCCTCCGCGGCTGCGGTGGCCTCGTCCAGCATGGAGGCATTGGCCAGCTCCATGCCCGTGAGGTCCATTACCAACTGCTGGTAGGTTAGCAGGGCTTCCAGCCTCCCCTGGGAGATTTCCGCCTGATAGGGCGTGTAGGCCGTATACCAGCCGGGGTTCTCCAGCACGTTGCGCCCGATCACGCCGGGCGTGTGCGTGCCGTAATAGCCCATGCCGATAAAGTTGCGGCACAGTCGATTCTTATCGGCCATCCCGCGCAGGGAAGCCAGTACGTCCACCTCCCGGCGCGGCGCGGCAAGCTGCATGGGCTCCCGGCGCTGAATGCTCTTGGGCACCGTTGCGTCCACTAGGGCGTCCAGGCTCGCATAACCCACGGCCAGGGCCATCTCCTGCTGCTGGGCCGGGGTGGGGCCTATGTGGAGGGCAATAAACTCGTCGTGAGCTTCCAGTTCGCGCAGGCGATTCTGTGTCATGTGGAGGTCCAGGTCAGGAGGGCCGCAGCCCTGTTCTCAGTAGGCGGCGAATGGTAGCAGCCGCTCCCCTGAGCCAGCAATTCGTTGTACGGAAGTTGACCACCGTCTTACACTGCGCGCCTGTTCAAATGAGAGGGAGTTCAGCGGTGGATTGGGATGCGATCGATGCGCAGGCCGCGGGGATGGATCCGGCGCAGTTGGCTAGAGTGGAGGCTCATCTGCAGTCGCGTTATCTGGCGCCGGGGAAGATAGCGGGCTGCCTGACCGCCGTGCTGCGGGGTGAGCAGCTCGCCTACCTGCATGTGGCGGGGCTACGCGACATGGAGCGCGGTCTGCCCATGACCACGGACACCCTGTTTCGTATCTATTCCATGAGCAAACCGGTGACTTCGGTTGCGCTCATGACCCTCTGGGAGCGTGGTCTGTTCAGTCTGGATGATCCGGTAGCGCGCTTTATTCCCGAGTGGAATGATTTGCAGGTGCGTAGTGGCGGCTCCTGGCCCCTGTTCGAGACCCGCCCGGTGGAACGCCCCATGCGCATCCGCGACCTGCTTGTGCATACCTCGGGGCTCACCTACGATTTTATGCGCGCCAGCAATGTCGACTACGCCTACCGTAAATTACAGGTTGGGGCCCCGGCGCCTGGCTACACGCTGCAGACCATGATCGAGCAGCTCGCGGAGCTACCTCTGGAGTTCTCGCCGGGGGAGCGCTGGAACTACAGCGTGGCCACGGACGTGCTGGGTTTTCTCATTGAGCGAATCAGCGGACAGACCTTTGCGGACTATCTGCAGCAAACGATTTTCGAGCCCCTTGGCATGATCGATACCGGATTCAGCCCGCGCGCGGACCAGCTCGATCGATTCGCTTCGTGCTACACGCGCGATGAACAGAAGCGCCTGCTGCTACAGGACGATGGGCGCAACTCGCAGTTTGCCGATCGCAGTTTTCACAGCGGTGGTGGCGGTCTGTTGTCTACTGCAGCGGATTATCTGCGCTTTTGCCGGATGCTCGCCGCCGGGGGAACCCTCGATGGCCGGCGGGTTCTCGGTCGTCGCACCCTGGAGATGATGGTAGCCAATCATCTTCCGGGGGGCGCAGACCTCGCCAGCGTGGCCATGTCGGGCTTCAGTGAAACCGATAACGAGGGTGTGGGCTTCGGGCTGGGCTTTGCCAGCAAAATCGATCCAGTGCGCAATGGCCATCCGGCGACCCGCGGTAGTTATTACTGGGGCGGTATGGCAAGCACCCTTTTCTGGGTGGATCCCGCGGAGGATCTGATCGTACTCTTCCTGACGCAATTGATACCGTCGAATACGTTCAACTTTCGCGGTCAGTTGGAGGCGCTTATCTACGCCGCCTTGGACTGATCAGCGGTCAAGGCAGGTGACACAAAAGGCGTTGCAATAGCGAATCATTATCATTAAGATTTGCAGCACTACTTGAGTTGATTAGACAGTTGCCCTGTAACTAGGAGTTTCCATGGCCCCGTCCGTGTCCCGTATTGCTGTACTCGCTGCGACTATATTGATGATGGTGGGGGTGCCCGCCGCCGCACAGAACTCCGCGCTCGAGGAAGTCCGCATCATCGGCAGCACTGCTGAACTGCACCAGTTGCCAGGCTCTGCGGCCCTGATCGACAGCGAGCAGGTGCGTATTGAGTTTGCCAACGACATCAATCAGCTGCTGAAGACCATCCCGGGCATCTACATCCGCGAAGAGGACGGCTATGGTCTGCGTCCCAATATCGGCATTCGCGGCGCCACCTCCGAGCGCTCTTCCAAGGTGACGCTGATGGAAGACGGTGTGATGATCGCCCCGGCGCCGTATTCGAACCCGTCGGCCTACTATTTTCCCACTACCCTGCGTATGGACAGTGTTGAAGTGCTAAAAGGCGCGCCGCTGCTGCGGCACGGGCCGCAGACCACCGGTGGCGTGATCAACATGGTCTCCACGCGCATCCCCGACAGCTTCGGTGGTGCCGTTAATCTGCGCTATGGACAGAACAACGAGCAGGATTTGCTGGCCAATATCGGGGGTCGCAGCGGATCCTTTGGCTTTTTGCTGGAAACCGTACAGCGTCGCAGCGACGGCTTTAAGGATATCGACGGCGGCGGCCGCGACAGCGGTTATGACATCGAGGACTATCTTTTTAAAGTAGGTTGGGAGGGCGACCGTCAGAGCCTGCTCTTCAAGGCGCAGTATTCCCATGAAATCTCTGATGAAACCTATCTGGGGCTCAGCGATGTGGACTTTGCCGCCAAGCCGAATCGCCGCTACGGGCTATCCGCCATCGACCAGATGAACAACTACCACCAGGGTTACAGCCTCCATTACCAGCTGGCCCTGAGCGAAAGGGCTAACTTCACCGCGATCGCTTACCAGAACGAATTCTCCCGGGACTGGTTCAAGCTCGGTGGCGGTGCAGCGCTGGTGAATTCGGCGAATGCGGGGGATCTGTCCGCGCAGGCTATTCTTGATGGGGAAGCCGACGCGCAGGGGCTCAAATACAAATACAATAATCGTGACTACCTGTCGCGCGGCATCGATCTTAATCTGGATCTGGCCTGGGGAACACACGCGCTGGCATTGGGTGGGCGGCTTCACGAGGATGAGATGGACCGTTTCCAGCCGGTGGATGTGTACGATCAATTGGCGGGGGAACTGCTGTACCGCAGCCGCATCGAGCCATCCGGCAGTAATAACCGCCTGGAGGATGCGCAGGCGCTGTCGCTGTGGGCTGTGGATGCCTGGCAGCTAAGGGATGACTTGCTGCTTAATCTGGCCCTGCGCTATGAGGACGTGGACAGCCAGCGCCGTCAGTACAGCGACCCGGCGCGCGCGGACGTGCCCTCCGTGCGCGGCAATAGCACCAGTGAATGGATGCCGGGCGCATCGCTCAGCTACGAACTGTCGCCACAATGGCAGGTTCTTGCCGGCGTACATCGGGGTTTCTCTCCTCTCGGTGGGGGTGCCAAGGAATCTGAAGAAGCGGAAACCAGCGTCAACTGGGAAGCCGGCATCCGTTACCGCGGGGCCTGGTTCGCGGAGGCCGTGGCTTTTTACAGCGATTTCGCCAACAAGACCGAAAACTGCTCCAACGCCAATCCCTGTAGCAACGGCGCACTCTCCGGTGCGTTTGTCACCGGTGAAGCGGTTATTACGGGGCTTGAACTACAGCTGAGCCGCAGTATGAGGGTCGGCCGATTCACCATGCCCGTCGACCTTGCCTATACCTATACACAGGCGCAGATCAGTAAAGACAATCTTGCAGAAGGCATCCGCGATGGCGATGACCTGGCGGCGGTGCCCGGTAATTCCCTGAGCCTGCGCGTAGGGCTGGAGTCGGATTTCGGCTGGGACAATTATGCGGTGGCCAAGTTCGTCGATGAGATGTGCGTCGATGTGGGCTGCAACCAGGGGGATGATCCGCTGCAGCGCACGGAATCACTACTGGTGCTGGATCTCATCAGTCGCTACAGCCTTAACGATCAGGCGGTGCTGTTTCTCAAGTTTGAGAATCTTTTGAATGAGCGCGCCATTGTGTCGCGCCAGCCCGACGGGGCGCGCCCCAACAAGCCGCGGACCGCGTCGGTTGGATTGCAGTGGTCTTTTTGATGGCTGCCCCAGAAGGCGGCGGGCAGCGCCTTGCCTGCCGTTCAGCGGTAGTGAATCAGCTGCCAGCGCTATCTGCAGCGCTCGCGTAGTGCACAGCAAGCAGCTCAAACTCGCGCTCTCCGGTGGGTGTGGCTACACGCACGAGCTCGCCTTCTGATTTGCCCAGCAGGGCGCGAGCCAGAGGCGAGTCGATGGAGATTTCCTGCCGCGTGGGGTCGAATTCATCCGGGCCGACTATCCGCAGGCGACGCTCCCCGGTGTCGTCGTCGCTGACGGTCACGGTCGCTCCGAAGAAAACCCGCTCCTGATTGGCGGGCAGTTCCTGTACTACCTGCAGCACTTCCAGACGCTTGCTGAGAAAGCGCACGCGGCTGTCAATTTCGCGCAGGCGCTTCTTGCCGTAGATGTAATCGCCGTTCTCGGAACGGTCACCATTTTTCGCCGCTTCCTGAACCGCCGCGGCTACCGTGGGGCGCTCCTCCCGCCATAAGGCTTGCAGTTCAGTGCGCAGACGGGCTTCGCCGGCGGCAGTGATCAGCGCGGTGCCCTGTGGTCGAGGTGGTCGGTAGCGTCCCATAGCGCGGATTGTAGCGCGGAAGGTTCATGCTCTGGGTTGGTAGCGCGGATTCTCTGAGATTGCGGAATAGGGCCCATGCGCTCTACACTTTCCCCATGGCTATTAATTTTTGTGATTACTCGCGCGTTGCCCTGTTGATTCCTGCACTGGTGCTGACGCTTTCCCCAGGACTGGCGCAGGCGAGTTGCCCCACGCTGCAGGGGGATCTTCGGGAAGGCGGGCTGATCTGGGGTCGGGTAGATCCCGGCAGCCTGGTTAGCCTCGATGAGCAAGCCCTGGATCTGTTGCCCGATGGCATTTTTGTCGCCGCTTTTCATCGCGATGCCCCGGCCCGCAGCACTCTGCGTGTGGGCGCGGACTGTGTGCTGGAACTTGAGGTAGCGCAGCGAGAGTACCGGGTTCAGCGCGTGGAGGGGGTGCCGCAACGTACGGTCACACCGCCAGCGGAGCAGCTGGAGCGCATTCGTCGGGAGCGAGCGCTGGTGCGCGCGGCCAAGGCCCAGCTGATCGCCAGGCCCCAGTGGCTGATGCAGATCGACGGTGGGTTTCAATGGCCGGTGCAGGGCCCGATTTCCGGGGTCTACGGCAGTCAGCGCGTGTATAACGGCAAGCCGGGCAATCCCCACTACGGGGTCGATATTGCGGTTCCTGAGGGGACCCCGGTGCAGGCGCCGGCGGCGGGCCGTGTCACTCTCGCGCAGGACGACCTCTTTTACTCCGGGGGCACGGTGATTATCGATCACGGTTACGGATTGTCCTCCTCCTTTTTGCATATGAGCGAGGTGTTTGTGGCGGTGGGTGATGATCTTGAGCCGGGCGAACGGATCGGTGCGGTGGGGGCGACCGGCCGGGCGACCGGGCCGCATCTGGACTGGCGCATGAGCTGGCGCGATCGACGCGTGGACCCGCAGCGGCTGGTCCCGCCGATGTCCGTCGCACAGGCCGGGGAGTGAACAGCGCCGCGTAGCCTGTCGGGCCCTTTGGGGATAACCTGAGGTCGACAAAAACCGTATACTTCGCCTTTTCACCCGGAGTTATCAATGCTGGACAAAAAACTGCTCAGTATTCTCGTGTGTCCCGTCAGCAAGGCCCCCCTGGAGTACCACGAGGACGCAGAGGAACTGGTGTGCAAGGCCAGTGGCCTGGCCTACCCGGTGCGCGATGGGATTCCTGTGATGCTCGAGGAACAGGCGCGACAATTGACTGTAGACGAGAAGTTGGGCTGAGCTATGGCGGAGACAATATTCGGCAAGATTATCGCTGGGGAAATCCCCGTGGAGAAAATCTACGAGGATAAGCACTGTATCGCGATTAACGATATCAACCCCCAGGCGCCCGTGCATGTACTGGTGATCCCGAAAAAGGCCATCGAGAAATTGTCGGATGCCGGGGAAGAGGACCAGGCGGTCCTCGGGCACCTGATGCTGGCCGCAGGGAATGTGGCCCGGCAGCTTGGTGTCGAGGATGCCTTCAGGCTGATCATCAACAATGGCGCTGACGCCGGACAGACCGTATTCCACCTGCATATGCATATTATTGCAGGGCGCAGCTTCGCCGAGGGCGCTATGGTCAGCTGAGTCCAGGGTCGCTTCTGCCGCAGGGCAGGACTGGCGACGCCAGGCACAAGACCTGAACCGCTGATTTGGCGTTCAGGGATATCCCCAGAATTTTTTAGCAGAGACTATCGTATGAAGACCGGAGAGATCCGAGAGGCCTTTCTCGCTTATTTTGAGTCCCAGGGACACCACCGGGTGCCCAGCAGTTCTTTGGTGCCTGGCGATGACCCGACACTGTTGTTTACCAACGCGGGGATGAACCAGTTCAAGGACGTGTTTCTTGGCGCGGAGTCGTTGCCCTATGATCGCGCGGTGAGCTCCCAGCGCTGCGTGCGCGCCGGTGGCAAGCACAACGATCTTGAGAACGTCGGTTATACCGCGCGCCATCACACCTTCTTCGAAATGCTTGGCAATTTCAGCTTCGGGGATTATTTCAAACGCGAGGCCATTCGTTTTGCCTGGGATTTTCTTACAGTAACCCTCGCCATTCCCAAAGAGCGTCTCTGGGTGACCGTGCACGTGAGCGATGACGAGGCAGAGCAGATCTGGATCGAGGATATCGGTTTTCCCGCCGAGCGCATCTCGCGGCTGGATGAGGACAACTTTTGGCAGATGGGCGATACGGGACCCTGCGGGCCCTGTTCAGAGCTGTTTTACGATCATGGTCCGGATGTGCCGGGCGGTCCCCCGGGCAGCGCAGACGATGATCTTGATCGCTATGTTGAGATCTGGAATCTGGTGTTCATGCAGTTCAACCGCGAGGCCGGCGGCGCGATGAAGCCGCTGCCCAAGCCGTCGGTGGATACGGGCATGGGTCTGGAGCGGGTTGCGGCGGTTATGCAGGGCGTGCACAGCAATTACGAGATCGATCTGTTCCAGGGCCTGATCAACGCGGCGGCGGAGGTGCTCGGGACCAAAGATCGCGAGGCGTCGTCCTTGCGCGTAATCGCCGATCACATTCGCTCCTGCGCGTTCCTGATCACCGATGGGGTACTACCCGGTAATGAGGGCCGCTCCTACGTGCTCCGCCGCATCATGCGTCGCGCTATCCGGCACGGTAACAAGCTGGGCGCGAGCGAACTCTTCCTGCACCGACTGGTCGCGCCCCTGGTTACTGAGATGGGTCAGGCCTATCCGGAGCTGCGCGAACAGCAGGGCCGTATTGAGGCGGCGATCCGCGGCGAGGAAGAGCAGTTTGCCCGCACCCTCGAGCAGGGTATGAGTATTCTGGGTGAGGCCTTGGACGGCATGAGCAGCGGGGAAATCCCCGGCGACGTGGTGTTCAAACTTTACGATACCTACGGCTTTCCGGTGGATCTCACCAATGACATTGCCCGCGAGCGCGGTCTCAGCCTGGACCTTGAGGGCTATGAGAAAGCCATGCAGGCGCAGCGCGCGCGCTCCAAGGACGGCGGCAGTTTCTCCGTGGATTACAACGCGACCCTGAAACTGGAGGGCGCGACACAATTTACTGGCTACGATGCGGACAGTGGTAGCGGCACAGTGCTTGCGCTGCTGCGCGAAGGCCAGCCAGTTGCGCAACTGAGCGCGGGCGAGGAGGGCGTGGTGGTTCTCGATCGCACGCCGTTCTATGCGGAATCCGGCGGTCAGATTGGCGATACGGGCTATCTGTCGGCGACGGGTGTCAGCGTTGAGGTTAGCAACACCAGCAAGGCGCAGGGACACCACCTGCATCACGTGCTGCTGCGCGAAGGCTCCGTGCGCACTGGGGATGCCCTCCTCGCGACTATCGATAACCAGTTGCGCCAGAAGACCCGTCTGAATCACTCGGCGACGCACCTGCTGCACGAGGCCCTGCGTCGCACCCTTGGCGAGCATGTTATGCAGAAAGGCTCCCTGGTGGATGCACAGCGGCTGCGTTTTGATTTTGCCCACGGCGAGGCCATGACTGCCGAACAGCTCGAGGCTGTGGAGGATATGGTGAATGAGCAGATTCGCAGTAATACGGCGGTGACTACGGAGCTAATGGACATGGACGCCGCCCGCGAAACTGGCGCCATGGCCCTCTTCGGGGAGAAATACGGCGACGAAGTGCGCGTGCTTGCCATGGGGAGTGAGGGTTTCTCTGTAGAACTCTGCGGTGGCACACATGTTCAGCGCACCGGTGATATCGGCTTGCTGCGTATCGTCTCCGAGAGCGGTCTGGCGTCGGGCGTGCGGCGCATGGAGGCGGTCACCGGCGCGAATGCCCTGGCAGCCATGCGTGAGGTGGATGCGGCTCTGGTCGGCGTCTGTGAAACCGTCCGCGGTACGGCGCAGAATGTGGGCGATAAAGTCAGCGCCTTGCGCGGGCAAAATCGCGAGCTCGAGAAGGAAATGGCGCGGCTCAAACAGAAACTGGCGTCGTCGGCTGGCAGTGACATCACCGCCGCGGCGGTGGAGGTAGGCGGTATCCGTGTTCTGGCAACGTTGGTTGATGGCGCTGATGCGGGTGCCTTGCGCGGCATCATGGACCAGTGCAAGAACAAGCTCGGCAGTGGCGTAATCCTGCTCGCCGCCAAGGATGGCGATAAGGTGGCACTGGTCGCCGGCGTTACCAAGGACCTCACGGACCGCATCCGCGCGGGTGATCTGATGCGCGAATTCGCCGGTCGCCTCGGCGGCAAAGGCGGCGGGCGCCCGGATATGGCCCAGGGCGGCGGTAGCGACCTTGCTGCTCTTGGCGCATCCCTGGACGCGGTGCCGGTCTGGGTGAAGGAAAACCTTAAGGACTGATATGGCGCTGATCGTCCAGAAATTTGGGGGGACCTCCGTCGGCAGCGTTGAGCGCATCGAGCAGGTGGCGGAAAAGGTCTGTCGCTTCCGCGATGAGGGACACGATATCGTGGTGGTGGTTTCTGCCATGAGCGGCGAAACCAACCGTCTGCTCGGTCTTGCCCATGAGATTCAGGAGCAGCCGTTTCCGCGCGAGTTGGACGTGCTGCTGTCCACCGGTGAGCAGGTGACCACGGCGCTACTGGCGATGGCCCTGCAAAAGCGCGGCAAGCCGGCCAAGAGTTATACCGGGTCTCAGGTGCGCATTCTCACCGACGATGCGCATACCAAGGCGCGTATCCGTGAAATCGACGACGCCCGCCTGCACGGGGATCTGCGCACCGGTCATGTTGTGGTGGTGGCAGGCTTTCAGGGCGTGGACGAGTTCGGGAATATCACCACCCTCGGGCGCGGTGGGTCGGACACTACAGCGGTGGCGTTGGCGGCCGCGCTGAAAGCTGATGAGTGCCAGATCTACACGGATGTGGACGGCGTCTACACCACGGACCCGCGCGTGGTCGACGGCGCGCGACGCCTCGACAAGATCACCTTTGAGGAAATGCTGGAAATGGCCAGTATGGGCTCCAAGGTCCTGCAGATTCGCGCCGTGGAATTTGCCGGTAAGTACAACGTACCGCTGCGTGTGTTACACAGTTTCGAGGAGGGTCCGGGCACCCTCATCAGCTTCGAAGAGGAAGATACGATGGAAACCCCGACGATTGCGGGCATAGCCTTCAACAGGGATGAGGCCAAGCTCACGATTCTGGGCGTGCCGGACATGCCGGGTGTGGCCTACCGGATTCTTGGGCCGATCGGCGAGGCGAACGTCGAAGTTGACGTGATTGTGCAGAACGTCGCCGAGGACAACAGCACTGATTTTACCTTCACCGTGGGCCGCAGCGAGCTGGATCGGGCCGAGGAAATTCTGCGCCGGACGGCCGGGGAACTGGGCGCCAGGGAAGTGCGCTCCGATAGCCGAATCGCCAAGGTCTCGGTGGTCGGTGTGGGTATGCGATCGCACGCGGGTGTGGCCAGCCAGATGTTCAAAGCCCTGGCCGATGTTGGCATCAACATACAGATGATCACGACCTCGGAAATCAAGATTTCGGTGATTATTGAGGAGAAGTTTCTGGAGTTGGCGGTGCGGGCATTGCACTCCTCTTTCGGACTCGATGTGGAACCGATGGAAGATAGTGCTGCCTAAGCCACCATAGACAGCGGAATAACCGGCTGCGTCCACAGGACATACCCGATGCTGATACTGACACGAAAAGAAGGCGAGTCTCTCCGTCTTGGCGACAACATCACGGTCACCGTGGTCAGCGTGAAGGGCGGCCATGTGCGTATCGGCATCGACGCGCCCCGGGAACTGGCTGTACACCGGGAAGAGATCTACCAGAAGATCAGCGGCTCCAATGAAGCTGCTGGTGCCGCCCCGGCCCCGGCTAACACTCAGGGTCTAACTGACGCTCGCAGCCCCGACAGCGGCGAGGGCGAGGCCGGTTAAGCGCTCTCAGGTTGTAGCGTCGGTTCCCGGGCAATGAGCGAGGAGTTCGAGGGCGTACCCCTGCCCGACAGGCAGTGTCTCAGCGATGAGGAGGCCAGGGGCCGCGCTCTTGAATACCTCGATTTCGTGCGCAAACGCCACTCGGTACGCGCCTTCAGCTCGGACCCGGTTCCCCGCGATATCATCGAAAGCTGCGTACGCGCTGCGGGCACGGCCCCGAGTGGCGCCAACCACCAGCCATGGCACTTCGCCTGCGTGAGTGACCCCGATATCAAGCAGAAGATCCGCGCTGCCGCAGAGGTAGAGGAGGCGGCTTTTTACGGCGGCCGCGCCGGTGAGGAATGGCTGAGCAATCTGGCCAGCCTGGGTACGGACCAGTTCAAACCCTTTCTCGAGCACGCGCCCTGGCTGATTGCCGTTTTCGTCGAGCGCCAGGGCCGGGACGAGGCGGGTAACAAGCGCAAGAACTACTATATGAGCGAGTCTGTGGGCATCGCCACAGGGTTTCTGCTCAACGCGTTACACGTCGCAGGTCTTGCCACGCTGACGCACACACCCAACCCCATGCGCTTTCTCAGCGAAATACTCGAACGGCCGGGCAGCGAGCGGCCCTACATGCTGATCGTGGTGGGGCATCCCGCGGCGAACGCCACCGTGCCCCAAGTCGCGCTGAGCAAAAAACCCCTGAAGCAAATAGCGTCGTTCTTCAGCGACGACTAAGAGACGGCTCTTTTTGATGTTCTGCCCTTGTCTCCAGCGCCTGTGGTGTTAGAATCCCGCGCCTTACGGAGAAGTGGCCGAGTGGCTGAAGGCGCGCCCCTGCTAAGGGCGTATACGTTAATAGCGTATCGAGGGTTCGAATCCCTCCTTCTCCGCCAATTCCAAAAAGGGCCCCAACGGGGCCTTTTTTGTATCTGGTCGATAAGGCGGATAGACGAGAACCCTTGGTTCGACAAAACGCGACTAAAGGAGCGTTTTGGACGGCGGAGCTAGCGACGCCGCTCCGCAGGGGTGAAAACAGCCCTTAGACTGTTTGAATCAATCCCTCCTTCTCCGCCATATATCCGCTAGGCCAACAGGCAAGAGTCGGACAACCGTACGTTTGCCAGTGCATTCAAATCGGTTGATAATAGCCCGCAGGCGCACGCCGATCCAAGATTTCGGCCCCGCGATGTATGTGGTAACGGTAGTGCTAGCGGAGTATGTATGCCGGACGGTCATTTTAAGGACAGGAGAGTAGGGGTTACTCGGCGGCAGAAGCCAGCGGGTGCCGAACGTGTTCCCTCGCAAGGCTGCAGGCGTAGGGCGGAAAGGCGCTTGATGCATAACCAGTTCGACCCAGCCCCCTGGTGGCTTCGAACCCGGTACGCGGAGGAACTCAGCGTGTCGACGCGCCCTCACAGTCCCGCCGATGCGCGGGAGCCAACGCGAGCTTGGTCGAAAGCAAGACGACACAGATAGCTTGTTCGCGATATTTGGGGTCAGCGATATTTGGGGTCAGAGTGAGCCTTCCCCAGTTTAACGGACATTTCTATTTGGCGGGAAAGCCGCTATTAGGAGTGTTCTATGACGACAAAACGCATGTCCTACAAAACCTACCCGAAAGAGTTTAAGTTAGAAACTCTACGCCTCATGGAATCATCAGGCCGCCCACCCAGTGAAATTGCAATGGAGCTGTGCATCAGGCGTAATCAACTTTATAGATGAAGGGAGCAGTTGAGAAAGTCAGGAGATGTGGCATCTGCCAAAAAAGGCCGACCTAAAAAACAGGATGAAGCCGAAGATGCCAGCCTGAAGCGCGAGCTTCAGCGAGTTAAAGAAGAGAACGAAATCCTAAAAAAGCCGCCATATTCTTTGCCAAGGAACTGGGTTGAAATACGCGTTTATTCGCACCCAATGCAAAGAATATAAAATTGTTCGTCTGTGTGAAGCGCTGGAAGTTTCTACTAGCCGTTACTATGACTGGCTGGATCGGCCTGAAAGCAACCGCAGCCAAGAAAATCGGTACTTAACGACAAGAATACGCTTCATGCATACTCGGTCTAGAGGCGTTTATGGCTTGCCTAAAATTCATAGGGACTTGGTTGCTGACGATGAGCGGTGCAGCATAAATCGGGTTGCCCGACTCATGCGGTCTTCAGATATTCAGTCCAAGCTGGCTCGAAAGTTTGTGCTAACGAAAAATTC
>JBLIIW010000051.1:0-20182 GCA_047635315.1 Halieaceae bacterium
GGTCCACGCCGGTTTTCGGACCCATCAAGGAACAAGGGCGGGCCGCCGAGAAAGTTCAGGGTGACTACGGTGGCGACTGGTATGACCTCAAAGACGCTGTCCGCATGACCATCGTCGCGCCGACCCCCAGCAGCCTGAAGCAGGTCCAGAGTCTGATCCGCGCACAGTGCGTGCCACGGAACGGGTTCAGCCTGCTCAAGGACAGTGAGGATTTCGCTGAGCGCTCAGCATGCGGTTATTCGGGGCTGAATTTCGTCATCTCTATGTCGAACGGTCCGCCCGCTGAGATTCAGGCAAATATCCCCGGGGTCATGTATGGCCAAATGAGCGAGAAGCTGTTTCGGGAGACCATTGGCGCGGCGAAGTTTAGTGAGATCAAGGGTCGCTATCGACTCGATGGAGGGTTGGGGCACCGCCTCTACGAGATCTACCGCGTGGCCCCCGGGAGCGCCAACGCGAAGCAGGTCGCCCTGCTCAGCAAGTCATATTTTAACTGCCTCCGAGGGGTCCCCAACCCCGTGGCCTACCAGGCTCTGCAGCGCGATCTTAGCGGCTTCGTAAAACCCACTCACAGGTCTTTCGCCACTAAGAGAGCTGACCGAAGCCTGGACCCGCTTGTCTACCCCGGTCGCCCGTCGGGCCGAGGCCGGCCGAGTAGCGGGCCATATAGGACGCCGAACAGCAGATACGCCGTCGCCCACGCTAGCGCCCACAGCCCAATCCCAAGCCTCGGTAGGCCAGCAGGGGCTCCCGGACCCGTGTGCGTATCAACAGGCCCATATCGCTCCACTCTGGGGGTACACAGCAGAGTATTCTTGCCGCCATGGCGATGCTCACACCATGACCTTGTGCAAAGCTGAACATCCGCTGAAACTCTCCGGCCTCGGCCCAGCAGGCGCCCGTCACTGCACGTTTGAGCGCACTGTTGCTGCTGGCGAAGCGGTACAGGGTTATGCCCTGCTGCAACGGGTGGCGCTGTGGGTTGATCATACCGCCGGTGCGCGGATAGAAGAGAGGATTGCCGCTCTGGCATCGACTACGGTGCTCGCGGGCCCTGTGTCGTGCCCCATGGCCTGCAGACGGCTCTGCGGATTCACGAAATCGGTGCTCGCGGGCCCTGTGTCGTGCCCCATGGCCTGCAGACGGCTCTGCGGATTCACGAAATGGGGTTCATTTGCAAAAATGGCCCTACCCCCCGTATTTTGGGCTGCTCGTGCTTCGCGCTCCGGTTTGTGGCCGGGTTGCGAGCCGGCTCCACCTGCAGAAAGTATAGGAGTAACAAAGCAGCTACTCCATCGTCGCGATTGCAAGGAGTAACAGGCAAACGCCGTGCCGTTTCTGCGGGCCCGTTGCGGTTCCAGCCCCGATTGGCTGTCGACATTTTGGCCGCCGCTACCAGCTTTCCTTGAATGGTCTTAGATCCATTTCGTACGTCCAAGCGGGTCGCGCTGACTTGTCGACTTCTCCCTGCGTGCGACCGGACACCACGATGTGAAAATCTTCACGACCGAAGCGTCGCGCCAAGGCACCGCCGACTCCGTTCGGTGCGCCGGTGCCTAGAATAAGGCCTGTTTCCACTTTTGCGTTCTCCTATAAGAGCTTATCCATTTCAACCCGGGTTTATAACGTTGCAAAGGAAGCGATGCTAGATTCGATCAGAAGAACAGCAGCCGAATGCCTACAGGCTGAGGGTCATAAGGTGCCGTCGAAAATCAGCTAGCCAAGGTTGCTGCCGTCACAAGGAACAACCCGATCAATACCACGCTGCCAAACAGGAATGAACGGAAGCGTACCGGCATATTATTGTTCTTAACATGCGCATAGGCGTGCACGTAGCGACTTGCTACAAATATCCATGCCAGGCTCAGTGTCAGCACAGTGACCCCATTTATTGCGGCCAGGACCAGGCAGAGCACATAAAAAAGCACGGGTAGTTGCGTTTGATTAGCAAGATTATTTGAGCTCAGTACCACCGGTTTTGACCACGCCGTATTGTCCATTGCTGCTTTTTGTACGTCCATAATGCCCGCTGCGCGATCCGCTGCTTTGCGTTTAGCATTGACTATCAGCACAATCATTGGGATCGCTACCTGAGCCAGTACGGGCCAGTAAATTAATTGTGTTTCCATTTTTCATCGCTCAGCTTGGGGTTATTTGGAAAGTGGCTGGATCACGGTATGTGACTGAATATCGATGCGCAAGGGTATGGCGCGGAACATCCGAGCCGGAGCTGCTACTAGTTTTTGTAAGGACCCTGCACCTATAACCGCGTTAGCTGTTCCTTGTTGTGTCGAGCTGTTCCCGGATGGCCTCTACCCAGCTCCACGTGTCATCTACTCTATTACACGGGTTGACGCTGACCAATGATGTTTATCTCTACAGTTATATGCACCAGCTCGCCATACGGCCTCAATTGCTGCCTGAAGTGATCCGCTGTCACATTCTCATGGACGGCTACAGCGAGGATACAGGCGTATTTGGCCGTGCCAACGCGCGACACATGCAAATCGGTAATCACGGCTTCGACCGGACCCGCCGATATCGCCTCGTGAATTTTGCCCACTATGGGCGAATCCATTTCCGCGTCGAGTAATACCCGTCCGGTATCTCGAATCAAACCCAAAGCCCAAATGGTCACGAGTATGGCGCCGACTATGCCCATGACCGGGTCGAGCCAGCTTGCTCCCCAGAGTTTGCCGCCTGACAGCGCGATTATGGCCAGCACGGATGTGGCGGCATCTGTCATCACGTGCAGAAAGGCTGCCCGTTGATTCAAATCCCGATGATGACTGTCGTGAGCATGCGCATGGCCATGATGCTGGTCGTGTTGCTCCCTGAGCAACCATGCGCAGGCAAGATTGACCAACAGACCCAGGCACGCGATAGCGATAGCCTGGTTGTAGTAGATCGGAGTAGGGGAGAGCAATCGCTCTACGGACTGGTACAGCATGAGTCCGGCGATGCCGATCAGGAAAATCGCACTGGTATAGCCTCCAAGTACTTCGATCTTCCAAGTTCCGAAGGAAAAACGTTCGTCATCGGCGAGGCGCCGCGCCGCAGCATAGGCCACCACTGAGAGTCCCAGCGCCAGTGTATGTGAACTCATGTGCCAGCCGTCGGCCAGCAATGCCATCGAGTTGTAGAGCCACCCGCCAATGATCTCCACCACCATGGTGGCGGCGGTCAATACTATGGCCCAGCGGGTATTCCTTTCAGCCAGCGGATTGCCATTATTAAAAACATGCGAGTGGCTTCTTTGCGGTGCGGCACCAGAAGACGGCATAGCTTGGCTCTCTTCAGTCGGGTAAAATATACTGCACCCCAGTATATATTGATCTCACATTTGCGAGCTATAGATAGCACACGCGCGCAAGGAAAAGAGGCAGCTGCTCACACGGGTTCGGCGTATCAAGGGGCAGACTTTTCAGGAATTAGCGTATGGATTGGAAAATATTTTTGACGATCTTCGCGTCTGTTTTTGTAGCTGAACTTGGGGACAAGACGCAGTTGGCAACCATGCTGTTTGCCGCCGACAAGGAAGTGAGTAAATATACTGTCTTCCTTGCAGCCTCAGCGGCACTCGTTGTGGCATCTGCACTCGGCGTTCTGGCTGGTAGCCTGCTGACGGAGTATATAAACGAGCGCTATCTTCACTACGTGGCCGGTGTTGGCTTTATCGCCATCGGCGTTGTTACCTTGTACAAGGCGTAATCCCCCAAAGCCATTGACGAAGCTCAGCGTCCAAAGACTGCTAGTCCATGCCATCCCGCTTAAATCGCGATGCCAGCGCCAGCTCACCGCAACGGGCTTGCTTCCGGGACAGCCAGCAGACCGGCAGACTGGCGCGATCCGAGCCCAGCGCATGCTTGAGTTTAGAAATGTTGACGCGGGAGATGGCTTCATCGTCAAAGTGGGTAATAATGTCTCCAGTGTGAAGCTCGCCCTGGCCCGCAGCCGAGTCAGGTGCCACGGATTTGACCACCGCTCCCATGCGGTGGAGCCGTAGCTGTAATCCACTTCTGTCTACCCGTATTGGATCGGAAAATTTGGAGCTGGGCTTAAGGAGCAGGCGCTCGCCCGGATAATCAAACACGATGCTAAAGCGCTGCAGAACCTGGCTGCCGAGTATGCCGTTGCTACTGTTGTCGGTCTCGCCGCCGGCCATGGCGTAACTGACCGGCAGATCATGCAAGGCGAAGCCCCCCACTAGCAGTAACGGTGTTCTCGCGACCTCAATGTGCACGTCGCCGCTAATCCCCTGGCCCGTGATGGAAAACGTATCCGAAGGTGGCTCTATAGCACCGTGAGTAGATGGTGTGAGTGAAAGTGGCCCACGGTAGCCGGTATCTACCAGTAGTTTCAGTGGCACTGTCTCGCCGCCGGCGGTAGTTGTCTGGGTGCTGATGTATGGCACACCCGAAGCAATTTCCAGCGGTAGTTCCTCCCAGGCGGCATCGCTTCGCGGCCCAGTTCCGGGCTCCGAAAAGTGAATTAGCTGCCGATCGTAATCGATCTCCACCACAAAGCGCTTGAAAATCGGCGCGCCGATAACACCGTCAAAATACACCTCGTCGAGATTGTCAAAAAATGGCAGCGAGCTTTGCGCGAGGTAAATGACGGATAGACCCTCCACGCGTGCAGCACCAAATCTGAGCTCGGTGTCGGCGACAACGCGGGCCACTGGATTGTCACCATCACCCACCCCCGACACGGGTAATTCAGCGCCTGGTTCGAGAGGCAGATCGCGCGTGTTGTGGCTCTCTAGAATCAGTGATGCGGCGGCGCCACTGTCCAGCACGAAGTTCAGGGGTTTACTGCCGTTCACGCGCACTGGCAACACGATATGGTCATCGACCAACTCGAAGGCCAGTGAGGTGGTGCGGGCCTCACCGTCCCAGTGATGTGTAGCGGTGGCATTGGCGTAAGTGAACTGCGCCATGTCGGCTAGTTGGCAGCCCCCCGACAAAATCATCGAGATGAGCAGCAGGCTCAGTCTCAATCCGGGCCAACAGGATCGCAGGTCGTGTAGAGCCGCCCGTGGGTGATTAACCGCTGATGCCATCGCTATATTCTCTCTTCGACAGGTTTAAATCGTGCACTGTCAGGCATCATATTACAGAATAAAATTATTGTAAAACAATAAAAAAAGATTATTTGACGGTAACTGGCAATCGCCCTAGAATTGATCCGATCAAACCGGAAAGGCTTCGCGCAATGGACCGATTGCTAAGAATTCAACGCGTCAGCACAGCGTGCCGCTACCTGCTGCTGGGCGGGTCAGTCCTATTGGGTGGCGCCTTCGTCTTGGCCCTGCTCACGCCAGGACAAAACTGGATCAGTATCGGTGAGGGGAGGTTTTTTGAGTTGTGGAACAACGGTCAGAGCGGTCGCCTGACACTCGCGGTCATCATGCTACCGCTGGCGGTCACACTGATTCTTGGCGTGTACTGGTTGCAGCGCCTCTTCGGAGAATATCAGCAGGGTCACTTCTTTAGTGAGGGCAGCATGCGCTGCTATGTCTGGTTGGTATGGCTCAAGGCGTTCAGCTTTGTCTACGCGCTAATTTGGCCATTGCTCTTGGCCGTGGCAGGAACTGTTCCAGTCAGTCTTGCCATCACGGTTGACGCCGGCTCGCTGGTCGAGCTACTGGTGCTGTTGTTAATCGTCAACTTGCTGAAGGAAGCGCAGCAGCTCAACGAAGAAAACAAGGGCTTCGTATAGCTATGGCTATTGTCGTCAATCTTGATGTTGTAATGGCTCAGCGCAAGGTGCGCTCAAAAGACCTCGCCCAGGCCATTGGGATTACCGAGGCCAACCTGTCGTTGCTAAAACGCGGCAAAGTAAAGGGCGTACGCTTCGAAACGCTGGGAGCTATCTGCCGCCATCTGCAGTGCCAGCCCGGTGACATCCTCGGGTACAGTGACGATTAAACTGCGCAGTCCCAACTGCGAAGCCAGCCGGCGAGCGGTACGGAACCTGTCTGAAGACGATCTTGAAGACCTGCGGTCTATATTTTGGCCTCCGTCTGTTGCGGGCAAAAGGTCTCCGTCTGCGAATCGATCAAACTGGCTATCTCGCTTTCTCCGATGAGCGGCAGATAGCCTTCTATATCATTCACCAGTATCCAGGCCTGTATCCGAAATTCTCCATTACCCACCGCACAGGCCGTTGCCAGGGAATCCTCGTTGATCTGGCTATCGACCCCCATGCTTGCGGAGGCTGGTTCACCCAATTCACGCGCGCGCAATAATCTGCGTTGATAATCCAGCACGTCCCCCAGCCGCGAAACCGGCAGCCTTAGAACAATGCCGTTGGACACCGATGGTGGGAAGGGCACTCGATTAACTTCGCTGCCGGATGTCAGAATATCGAACGCGATGTCATGATCAATTTGAACGACCTTATCGTAGGAGAACTGCAGGTGCATCGTCATCTTGTCCAACCGCACCTCAGCGGGCATCGATAGCGCCAATCGAAACTGGCCCGGATCTACCGTTAAGTAGTCAACGTCCTTCAATGCCCAGGCTGTGCGCAGTTGCACCTGCGCGCAGCTACCGAGCATCACCAGGCTGAGTAAGAGAGGCAGTATCATTCTGGCCGGATATTTGCCAACTTTATCTTGTGGAAGCATCTATTTGTATCCGATGTGAAAAGTCTCGTTTCGATTGATTGCGCGTATGGCTTGCCGGTCCGTGGTGTCCGAATCACCGCTGTGACGCGGCAGATAATTATGGCATAATTGCTGCCAAATATCACTGCAGTCGATGCTGCACTTTTACCGGGTGGTAGTATGAACTTTACTGAATTTGCACAATCAAGAAAAAGCGTTCGTGGCTTCCAGAAGAAAGCTGTTCCCAAAGAAGTGGTGGATGAAATAATAAGCGCTGCAAAGTGGGCTCCATCCTCGTACAACACACAGACCTGGTATGTTCATGCAGTGGCTGGTGATGTCCTGAATCGAATTCGTGAGGGCAACACCGAGAACACGGTTGCGGGTAAGCCACAGGTCCGTGACTTCCCCTATAAGGAAGACTACGAGGGCGAACATCGCCAGCGACAGATAGATGTTGCCATCCAGTTGTTCGAAGTCATGGGCATTGAGCGGGGCGACAAGAAAAAACGCATGGATTGGATGCTGCGGGGGTTTCGTCAGTTTGATGCTCCCGTATCGCTGGTCCTGACCTACGATAAATATCTTGAGCCCGCCGCGATTAGTCAGTTTGGTTTGGGTTCACTCGCCTACGGTATCGTTCTCGCGGCCTGGGAGAGAGGGATCGGTTGCGTAATTAACGGTCAGGGCATTATGCAATCCGATGTTGTTCGCGAACACGCTAATATTCCGGACGATCAGAGTATTTTGATCTGCATTGCCATGGGCTATCCGGATGATAGTTTCCCCGCAAACGCGGTGCGCTCAGAACGCGCTGATAACAGTGATTTTGTGAGCTACCTTGGTTTTTAAGGGGTGTGCGGGAAAACGGACACAAACATCTTGTGCGGCTGCAGGGGACTGGCCAAGATTTCATTTCGAGCAGGCGATCAAACAGAGTATCTCTAGCATGCCGACTGTGTGTGAATGATGTAGCCTAAAGCGAGTAGTCTCCGGATTTCGTTCTATTTCTGTCGAAATATCTTGTAGCCGCCGATGGTCAGGAGTGGCAACAGGAAGACGAGTACAAAAGCCCAGGTGAGTGTTCCGTACCCTTTGGCGATAAGCGTAATGATGCCGAAGCGGTCTGCGAGCACGGTAGCGAATATCAGAATCGCCAGGGCCACCACCGGTCGGAGCCACGCCGGCATCAACTTGCCGGTATCCTGGTATGCTCCGGCAATTCGCTCATTTATTGCGTGCAGCATTGCGGCTCCGGTTTCCACAAAGGTTCCGAAAACGACGATGTAAAAGATCAGTTGCAGAAAGGGTAGCTGCAGACGAGCCATCATGTAGTCGGCTGGCACAGCGGCGTTCAGGACACCGGGATAACTCGCCACCAGAGTGCAGAACAACAGCAGGGCCGGTAGCATGGCGATTGGCCCAGCGAGTACTCCCGCTATCAAGGCGTCCGAGCGCGTTTGCATGTGGCGCACACAGAAGATGATGACGATGATGCTGCCAACGTTGTAACCGACGTATTTCAGGGAATTTAGCAGCCACGGCCCGCGGGCGACATCGGTCTCCAGGTTGATGACCATGTCGCCGCCATAGCGACTCAGGAATATCACCGCGAAAATGAAATAGACGCCGTAGAGAAGGAAGGACCAGCCCGCCAGCACCTTCTCGATCAAACCGGTGCCGTGAAAAACGAGTAGACCAACGGCACTCATCAGGCTAACCATCCCCACCCATTTGTGTATGCCGAGATGTTCTGCGACAAGCTCGCTAGAGGCGGAGCCGATAACGGCCAATACCAACAGGATTAGCGCCCCATAGGCAATTTCGTAGAGGAACCAGGCTGGCCCGAGCAAGTGCTGAAAGAATTTTCGATAGTCGTAGCTCTGGGAAAGGCGGGCGAACTCAAAGCTGAGGGCGGCGATGATACTGAACATGACGGTGGCCGCTGCTATGCCGAGCAGGCCATCTACAGGGCCGGCACTCAGGAAGAACTCCACCAACTCGCGACCGGTGGCGTAACCGCCGCCGATGACCGCAGACTGAAACAGAAACCCGGGAAGCAGGACTCGTTGAAAGAGGCTGTTGCTCATGGTTTCGAATGAGGACTCGGTGTGCGCGTGAAGTGATCGAGTATAGGAGGAATCACCCGTAGAGCGCTACACGGCACTGCTTTGGTTCAAGTGCTTGAAGCGTCTATTTAGCACAGCAATTGAGATCTGAAGCCACTGCGCGCGCTCAGCCAGTGCGATTGCGCGCATTGATCGCCCGGGCCATATAGCTATACTCGACGAACGGTTGTCCTACGGTTAGCTAGAAATTCAGGCGCAAAAAGAAACGCTTATCTGCAGCCTATCTGCAGCCTATCTGCAGCCTATCTGCAGCCTATCTGCAGCCTATCTGCAGGTAATGGGTAAGCTCCTGGCTTCAACATCGGTGCGATTTTTTCCCGCGGCGATCATCTTGGCCGGTACAGTATCATTGCCGCAAATCCACGACACCGGCGTGTTCTCCACAAGTGGCACGAACACAGGCCTGAGGCTGACAAACTTGTCTTTTAAGTCAGTGCGTATTTTATTTCCCAGCTGCAGGTGCAGTGCCCCGTCTTTCAGGTAGGCTGCGCTAAGGTAGTTACCCACGATGTCGCTTGCCTCGGGGATACCCGCGGCCTTGTTATCCGCCGGAAAGACATTATTCATGCTGTAGTACCTTTCAATTTGCGCTTGATAACCGCGCATGAGGCGGATCGTTTCGCTGACACCCACTTGGTCGATTTTTCCGCTGTTTGAAGGGATGGTCGCGACCAGCAGAATACTAATGATGGCCAGTACTATCAGCATCTCCAATAAGGTGAAACCTTTTAATCCAGGTGATGCGGGATAAGCGGTCATTTTATTATGCACTGGGTGGCACCCATTAATTCCTGCTATTCCTGGTGACGCATTTCGCGCTCATACTCAAACAGTTGCTGTTGCTGCTCATTGGTCAGTTCGGGTGACTTATCATCAGCTGACGGCGCACTGCGCAGGTCCGTTTTTGAGACTTCGACGCCCGGTTCATGACGGTCGCAGCGGTACTCCCAAGAACATTTGGCGGCCAGAAAAAAGCTGCCTTTTCGAGCGCAGCTACGGGCCCCTTTAGCATGAATGATAGCAGAGCTCTGCGTACGCGACTCCATGGGGACTGCGATACTCTAGCTTATGCCCTCGCGTTGCAGCGTCTGTAACTCTATGTCGTCCAGCCCCAGTAATCCCCTCAGAATTTCATCGTTGTGGCTGCCTACGTCTTGTCCAGCCCACTCCGTCCTGCCTGGGGTTTCAGTCAGCTTGGGTAGAATTGCGGGTATTTTCAGCGGCTTGCCATCGATAACCACATCCTCAAACATCCCTCTGGCTTTAAAGTGTGGGTCAGCCATTTGGTCCGCCACGTTGTAAACCAACCCCGCGGGGACACGTTCGCGTTCCAGGGTATCGATAAGCTGCGCTGAGGTATTGGAAGCGCACCAGTCGGCAAGCGCCTTATCGATCTCGGCTGCATGCCGGACTCTACCTTCATTATTGGCCATGGACGGGTTAGCCGCCATTTCCGGGTGTCCCGCCGCGTTCATCAGGCGCTTGAAGATGGAGTCCCCATTGCCCCCAATAATGACGAACTTGCCGTCAGCGCAGGTGTAGGTGTTGGTCGGGACGATACCCGTTAGCGTGGTTCCCGATGGTTCCCGTATGACGCCGGCCCCTGAATATTCTGGTACGACTCCCTCCATCAGATTGAACATGGATTCGTACAAGGCCACATCCACTACCTGCCCGGAGCCGTCCCCGTCCTTACGATTACGTTGGAGCAGCGCCAGACAGACTCCCAGTGCCGCGTGGATAGCTGAAATACTATCCCCTATACTGAGGTTCGGCCGTACCGGAGGTTCACCAGGCCAGCCGTTGACATAGCGAAATCCGCTGACGCCCTCGGTTACCGATGCATACCCGGGCTTGTCCGAATAGGGTCCAGTCTGGCCGTAGCCGGAAATCCGGGCATACACGAGAGCGGGGTTCTCGCTCTTCATATCGTCTGGTCCCAAACCCCATTCTTCCAGAACACCCGGTCGGAAGTTTTCTACAACGACATCCGCTTTAGTCAATAGCTTGCGTACCAGAGCGCGGCCCTTTTCGCTCTTGAGGTCAAGCGTGACACTCTTCTTGTTGCGTCCCAGACTGCGATACCAGTGCGATGTGCCATTTTCGACGACCCGCCATCCTCGAATTGGATCGCCCGCGCCGGGGGATTCGACCTTAATAACCTCCGCACCAAAATAGGCCAGTATCGAGCCTGTAAAAGGGCCTGCAAGCAGCTGGCCCAATTCAATCACTCTGATTCCGTCCAGCGGCCGCTGAAGTTTTTCGCCTGACATGTATTACACCCCATTAATCCAAAGAAACCGTGCCAAGAACCTGCGGTGCAAGCATACACAAGAACGCTAGGCGAATTGAGTCGACAGTTGGGCTAAAACAGCCCATTTACCGTTCAATTCCCAATATGGCGTGCATGACTCGGCACTTTGTAAAAACTACGTGGGCATGGGTCAAGGCCTGGCTTTCGGCATGCACATGAGGTGTCGTGACTGGGAAGTTGACCCACTGCGCCTCCGCGAGGTGCAATACTGTCCGCTACAGGCTGGGGGGAGCGGTCAGATCCAGCCTGCTATTTACTGAACGCTACTTCGCGGGAATTTAACCCATGGTACAAGGCAATAGCTGGCAGCGACTGAACCGGCAAGATCCTCTTTCTCTGGAACGACAACTGGCTGATGAGTATCTGGCGCCGCGTCACAGGGTGTGCCTCGAAGTCCTCAACACTTACGCGGGTACCCAGGATGTATATACCCTTATACCGGGTCACACGCAGACTGATATTCCGGGGTTCTGATTATGGGCGCGTTGTCTCACGTGAAAGTGCTGGACCTGTCGCGCGTGCTGGCCGGTCCCTGGGCAAGCCAGATGCTGGCGGACTTGGGTGCGCAAGTGATCAAGATCGAAAACCCCCTGCGCGGCGATGACACGCGCGCCTGGGGCCCGCCCTTTATGCCGGACGCAACCGGCGAGCCTACCGCAGAATCGGCGTACTTCGCGTGTACTAATCGCGGTAAGCAATCTGTATGCGTTGATATGAAAAGCGCGCAGGGGCAGAAGGATATTCGGCAACTGGCGGCCGAGAGCGACGTGGTGATAGAGAATTTCAAGGTGGGTGGTGCCGCGAAGTTTGGTCTGGATTACGCCTCTTTATCTGCCCTGTATCCGCGCATCGTGTATTGCTCCATCACCGGCTTTGGCCAGACCGGACCCTTGCGGGAGCGCCCGGGCTACGATTTCCTCGTTCAGGCGATGGGCGGGCTGATGAGTGTGACCGGCCAACCCGACGGCACAGCGGGCGCAGGGCCACAGAAAGTTGGCGTCGCGCTTACCGATGTAATGACCGGACTGTATGCCAGCATCGGTATATTGGCCGCTTTGACCGAAAGAGACCGTTCTGGCCTGGGACAGCATGTAGATCTGGCACTGCTGGATGTCACCGCGGCGACTCTGGCTAATCAGGCGACCAATTACCTGGTGGGTGGACTGAATCCCACACGGTTGGGCAATGCCCACCCGAACATCGTGCCCTATCAGAGCTTTGTTGCCAACGATGGTGAACTGATCGTGGCTGTGGGTAATGATGCGCAGTTCCAGCGCTACGTTAGGGTGCTGGGCCTGGAGGAATTGGCGCGCGACGAACGCTTTGTCACTAACCAGTTACGAGTGCGCAATCGGGATACCCTGGTGCCCTTATTACAGGGCGCTATGTTGCTGCGCAGCAAGGCCGAGTGGCTGGTGCTGCTGGAGGCGGCGGAGGTGCCGGCGGGGCCTATTAATACGGTGGCTGAGATGTTCCAGGAGCCACAAATTCAGGCGCGCGAAATGCAAGTGAATGTGCCGCATCCACTGAACCCGGACTTACAGTTAGTGGGCAATCCAATCAAGCTGTCGCGCACACCAGTAGCCTACTCGAGCCCACCGCCAATGCTGGGTGAGCACACGGAACAGGTGTTGGCTACCTTATGCGGCATCTCAGGGTCTGACTAACGTGAGGTGATCCTGAGGACTTTTGCAGAGCCCCCGGGATCTTTTGCGCGCTGAGGTGCCGATGTACGGCTCTTATACGTCGCTCATATCAATGACGACAATGCCCAGTCTTCGTTCGGTCTCAACTCTGCGATGCGCTTCCGCAGCCTGTTCTGGCGCGTAGACTTTATCGACGATTGATTCTATTTTTCCCGCCTCAATCATCTTCTTGAGTTCAAGCAATTCGTCTTCACGTTCTCCTGCAAAGGCGAAACCCGCGGTCTTGTTGCTAAACCTGGAGGTGAAAACAGATCGAAGCATGTCCGATAAACGAGGGTTTCCCATCAGGTAGCGGCCTTCAGGATTCAGACAGTTGACACAGTCTGAATAGGAACTGCGGGCGACCATGTTAAAAATCACATCGTATTTCTGAGCGCTGCGTGTGAAGTCTTCCTTGCTATAGTCGATGAAATGGTCAGCGCCTATTCGACGCAGAAGTGCCTCTTTGATGGTGCTATCAACGGCGCTTACCTCGGCTCCCATTGCTTTGGCAATCTGTACCGCAAAGGTGCCTATGCTGCCACCGGCACCGTTAATGAGCACCTTATCGCCCGCTTTAATAGCAGCTTTCCTCATGAAATGCAGTGCGTTTAATCCACCCAAAGGGACTGCTGCCGCCTGTGCAAAACTCATGTTTTGCGGCTTTTCCACAATGGTATAGCTGGCCGGCAAGCAGATGTATTCACCGTAGGCACCGAAGCGCATACCAGCACTTCCGAAGACCTGATCCCCAGCCTTGAATCCGGATGCGTTTTCTCCAGCCGCTTCAACAACGCCTGAAAAGTATCCACCCAATACCGGTTTCCTGGGTTTTGTCACGCCCATGGCCAGACGCAGGGGCAGCCAAAACCATTTCACCGCAAGATTGAAGCTGCGCATTTCGCAGTCGGCCTTGGTGGCTTCAACTGCACGGATTCGTATGAGGATCTCGTTATCCGCGGGCTCTGGTTTTTCTATTTCTCCGATGTGCAGAACATCGGGTGCCCCGTACCGGGTAAACACTATGGCTTTCACAACAAGTATCTGAAGCGTCCAGGTGAGGGGTACAGCGCAAGGCAAAAGATGCCATAGCGCCCCTTTGCGGCGAGCCCGTCTATCCGCACTTTGAATCCGCGCAGTTCAGGCAGGTCCTGCAGCCGTCCATCAGTATTACCGCAAGGGTGCTGCACTTCATGCATAGGCTGGCGCCGGGGGGGAAGGACGAGCTTTCCGCTGCCTCGTCCTCGTTAGGAGCGCTGTTGGCACTTTTGCCCATTATTTCGCGACGTTTTTCCTCGATAAACTGTTGCTGATGCTCGTCCAGTTGGCTATCAATCAGACCAATGTGCTTCATATGGTCTTCGATGGCATAGCCGATTTCCGCCACGATGGATGGCATGAAGACACCACCTTTTTTGAAGTAGCCCCCGCGCGGATCGAATATGGCTTTGAGTTCCTCCACCAGAAAAGTTGCATCACCTCCCTTGCGCCAAACGGCGGAGATTAGCCGGGTAAGCGCCACCACCCACTGAAAATGTTCCATGTTCTTGGAATTGATAAACACTTCGAAGGGTCGGCGCAGTTCGTGCTCCGTTCCCTTATTGAGTATCACGTCATTTACGGTGATATACATCGCGTGCTCCGAGCTGGGCGTTTTCACCTTGTAGGTGGAGCCCACCAGACGATCCGGACGTTTGAACGCTTCGTGCATGTGAACTACTGCACTCTCCGGGGCCGCCGCGTTTTCTGCGGTGGCGGGCGGCGCACCGTTCTGTAGCACCTTGTAGCTGACTATCTTGCTGTTGATCTTGACGGTCATATTGATCTCCCGGCTCAAAACTTGCCGTAGTAGCCTTCTTTCAGCGCGTCAAACAGGTTCGCAGCGGTGTGTAACTCACCGTCATACTCCACCTCTTCGTTGCCTTTGAGCTCCACACTGGACCCATCTTCGAGCGTGAACTGGTAAATCGTCTTCTCCAGATCCTGCTCCTTTACCAGCACACCCTGAAAGGCCTCGGGGTTGAATCGGAAGGTGGTGCAGCCCTTCAGACCCTTGCTGTGCGCATACAGATAGATGTCCTTGAAGTCCTCGAAGGGGTAGTCCGTGGGTACGTTGGCGGTTTTCGATATGGACGAATCTACCCAGTGCTGGGCCGCCGCCTGAATGTCCACGTGCTGTTTTGGTGTGACGCTGTCGGCAACGATAAAGTTGTCCGGCAGCTTCTCATCTTCCTTCTCGCTATAGGGCATGGCGCGGGGGTTCACCAGGTTGCGGTAAGCCAATAGCTCGAAGGAGAACACATCGACTTTCTCCTTGGTCTTGCGCCCGGATCGAATCACGTTGCGCGCGTAGTGGTGGGCAAAACTCGGCTCAATTCCATTGCTGGCATTGTTGGCCAGGGACAGGGAAATGGTCCCGGTTGGGGCGATGGATGAATGGTGCGAGAAGCGTGCGCCTTGCTCTGCGATTTTCTCCACCAGCTCCGGGGCGACTTCTGCGACACGCTGCATATAGCGGCTGTAGCGCGCGTGCAGAACGCGACCCGGCACTTGATCACCCACGCTGATACCATCGCGCTGCATCTCGGGTCTGGCGGCGAGCATCTCGGTCGTCACCTCGAAAAGCTCGTTCATGACCGGCGCCGGACCTTTCTCCTCGGCCAGGGTGATGCCCTGCTCCCAGCCCACCAGAGCCATTTCTCGTGCGACGTCGCCGGTAAAAGCGACCGATTCCTCGTCTCCGTAGCACATGCCGAGCATGGTGATCGTGGATCCGAGGCCCAGAAAGCCCATTCCGTGGCGTCGCTTGTGAGCGATTTCGTGACGCTGCTGTTCCAGAGGCAGCCCGTTGATTTCCACCACGTTGTCCAACATACGGGTGAAGACCGCCACCAAGTCGCGGTAGCGCTCCCAGTCGAAGCGCGCGCGCTCGGTAAACGGGTCCAGGACCAGTCGGGTCAGATTGATCGATCCGAGCAGACAACTGCCATAGGGGGGTAGTGGTTGTTCGCCGCAGGGATTGGTTGCGCGGATGTCTTCCATCCACCAGTTGTTGTTCATCTCATTGACGCGGTCGATCAGGATGAAACCGGGCTCCGCGAAATCATAGGTGGAGCCCATGATCATGTCCCAGAGACGCCGCGCCGGCACAGTCTGGTAGATCTTGCAGGCCACCTCACCACGGTCGTTGCTCACATACCCCTTGGTGATCGGGAAGTGCCGCCACAGAATGCTGCTGTTGTTTTCCAGGTCCAGCTCGCCGCCCTCGGCTTCCTTCACAGTTACCGGAAAGCTCAGCGCCCAGTCCGCTTCTTGTCGAACCGCATTGATGAACTCGTCGGTAATCAGCAGGGAAAGGTTGAACTGGCGAAGACGGCCGTCTTCGCGCTTGGCGCGGATGAAGTCCATCACATCGGGATGGTGAATATCGAAGGTGCCCATCTGCGCGCCGCGACGCCCACCGGCCGAGGATACGGTGAAGCACATCCGATCGTAGATATCCATGAAGGACAGGGGTCCGGATGTGTAGGCACCTGCACCGCTGACATAGGCGCCGCGCGGCCGCAGGGTAGAGAACTCGTAGCCGATACCGCAGCCGGCTTTCAGTGTCATACCCGCTTCGTGGTTTTTCTGCAGGATATCGTCCATGGAATCGGTGATATTGCCGGATACCGTGCAGTTGATGGTCGAAGTCGAGGGCTTGTAGGCACGCGCGCCGGCGTTGGAAATAATCCGACCAGCGGGGAGGGCTCCGTTCTGCAGGGCCCAGAGGAAGCGTTGATACCACTCCTTGCGCGCGGCATCGCTTTCCTCCGCATCAGAAAGGGCACGTGCGATACGCTTCAGGGTGTCGGTAATGTCCTGGTCAACGGGTTCACCGTTGCGATCCTGTAGCCGGTATTTCTTGTCCCAGATGTCCAGAGATGCATCCTGAAGATCGATATCCACAACTGTATGTAACGCCTTTACTACCTCTCCCATCACCCGCTCCGCGTTGGTGTTGACCGAGTGAGTAGTGTGCGGGAAGGGGGGCATCGGCGGCAAGGAAAATCCCTATATAGTGGGTAATAATCCTAAAAGAGCACCAGATGTTGTGATGTAAATGGAGCTGGCATCGGTGCTGGCTGTGCGAGCGTGGGCTTTTGATCTCCTCAAGGTCGGCGCTATACCTTTTAGTGGCAGCGGGACACAATACGCAGCTTGCATCCCCCGAGAGCCCGTTTGCATCTACACTGGGCGGAATTAACTGATTGTCTCTGAGGTCTGTCCGGTTGCAATCATTGGTATTTTGCCCAACCCGGAGATCTGACCATGAGTGATCAGCTGGACGACATTACCGCAAAGCAGTGTACGAACGCGCCGGCAAGTTATAGGGATCTTTCGGTACTCATGCTCAATTGCACACTGACACGATCGCCCAACCTTTCGCACACGGAGGGCCTGCTAAAGGTTGCCCAGGGGATCTTCGAGGCCAACGGGGTGAGCTGCGAGATCCTGCGTCCGGTGGACTACGCAATACCCGCGGGCCTGGCAATGGACTACACGGGTGTTGATGGTTATGAGCGCGATGACTGGCCATCCATTCAGAGCAAAATCGATGCCTGCGATATCCTGATTGTCGGCACTTCGGTCTGGCTCGGGGAGAAGAGCTCTGTGTGTAATCGCGTGCTTGAGCGGATGTACGGTTATACGCATGACTTCAACGACAAGGGACAGTACCGGGATTACGGCAAGGTTGGCGCTACGCTGATCACGGGCAATGAGGATGGGGTCAAGCATTGCGCCATGAACATACTCTTTTCTCTGTCGCACATTGGCTACACAGTTCCGCCGCAAGCGGATGCGGGATGGATGGGGGAAGCGGGTCCCGGCCCGTCCTATATGGATCCCGGCTCTGGTGGCCCGGAGAACGACTTTAGCAACCGCAACACCACGTTTCTGGCATGGAACTGCTTGCACCTGGCGAGAATGCTGAAGGATGCCGGCGGCATTCCCGCTCACGGGAATCAGCCGGCAGCCTGGGACGCTGGCTGCCACACGGATTTCCACAGTCCTGAACACAAGCGCTAACACGGGAAATCTTGAGCTGTTGATGCAGGTGATCGATCAGCCACGCAGGGCATAGCGACGTCCCGCGTTCCTCGTCTGATTCACCAGCAAGCGGCGTAGGCGACGCTCCACTGCGCCCTGCTATCAGTCCTCGTCTTCCGCCAGGAGAGAGGCGTTACCACCTGCCGCGGTGGTGTCGATGCAGGTGTGGCGTTCGTGCACGCAGTAGCTCTCGAGATCATTGCCGCTAACGAGCGGCACCAGAGCGCCGTCCCTGGCCGCGAGGGCGCGCCGTGCGGCGCTGAGATCTTCCTGGTCACTCCACAGGGCCACCACGGCGATGCCGCGCAGGGAGCTGAGGCTGGAGCGAGCGAGCATTCCGTCCACGCCTTCGGAAGGGTCGACCCCCGGCACTACCATCAATGCCGGGCAGCCCATGCGGCGGGCTGTGCCGGCCTGCATCGCGGCGTCCTGAACGGTCGGTCCCAAACACAGCACCAGTCCCCGGGGCCACAGCGCGAGTTGATTGGATTCGCCGGTCGGGCCGGGCATCTCGCGCAGTTCCAGAGGCTGTGGTTCGTGCCACCGCAGCGCATCGATAGCCGCCTGCACCGCCGGGGCATCTACCGCGGGTTCTTGGGTGGCTTGGTCATGGGTCGGTGGCTTCGGCAGGGGGCGCAGGAATCGCTGCACGTAGCGCGGTCCACCGGCCTTGGGTCCTGTTCCTGACAGGCCTTCTCCCCCAAAGGGCTGTGACTCGACGACCGCACCGATCTGGTTGCGATTCACATAGATATTGCCCGCGTGCACGGCCGTCGATACGGCTTTCACCCGCTCTTCGATACGCGTGTGCAGACCGAAGGTCAGTCCATAGCCGCTGGCGTTGACTTGCTCCAGCACCTTGTCAAAGTCCTCGGCCCTGAAACGGGCCACATGCAGTATGGGGCCGAATATCTCCTTATCGATGTCTTCCAGACCACCCACCTCAATGACGGCGGGCCCGACGAAGTGTCCAACTTTCGGTACGCTTAACTGCTTAAGGAGGCGGCCCTGCGCCTTGGCTGCATCAACATAATTCTGAATCGCGACGCGCGCAGTCTCATTGATCAGCGGCCCCAGGTCGGTCGACAGTTCCCAGGGATCGCCAAGTTCCAGTTCGTCCATCGCGCCAAACAGCATCTTCAGCAGAATATCTGCCACGTCCTCCTGCACATACAGCACGCGCAAGGCAGAACAGCGCTGCCCGGCGGACTGGAAGGCGGAAGCGAGCGTGTCGCGAATTACCTGCTCCGGGAGGGCGGTTGAGTCGACGACGCCGACATTGATGCCGCCGGTTTCAGCGATGAGCGGCGCGGATGCCGCCATGTGTTCCGCCATGCTCTGGTTGATGGCCCTGGCCGTTGCTGTGGAACCTGTGAAGCACACACCATCCACGGTGGCAGAGGCCGTCAGCGCCCGCCCGGTGACTGCGCCGTCTCCGGGCAGGAACTGCAGTACGGCGCGCGGCACACCAGCCGTATGCAGCAATCTGACGGCAGTCGCGGCAATAAGCGGAGTCGTTTCTGCAGGTTTGGCCATCACGCCGTTACCGGCCACCAGCGCGGCGGCTATCTGCCCGGTGAATATGGCCAGCGGGAAGTTCCAGGGCGAAATACAGGTGATAATGCCGCGGGCTTGACTGTGCACAAACTCCTCGCCGCGGTTTGCGTAGTAGCGCAGAAAATCCACCGCTTCACGGATCTCCGCTACCGCGTCCGGCACGCATTTGCCGGCCTCCCTGCTGAGCAGCGCCATCAGCTCGCCGGTATTGTTTTCAAAGAGCTCTGCGGCGCGGCGCAGCGTGAAAGCGCGCTGCGCTACGCCAGCGTTATTCCAGTCCCGCGCGGCCTCCAGCGCCCGTTCACAGTCGGCCGCTGTGGCCTCTATCGCGAAGCCCACCGTGTCGGCCGGATTGACCGGGCTGATTATGTCGCGCCCGCTGCTCCCCTCAAAAGCGCAGGCGAGGAGGGGTTCGACCCGCCACTGATGGTGTGCAAAACGATCGCGCGCGAGTTCGAGTTCCTGAATAACGTTGCTGTTGCCAAGATCCCAGCCACGGGCTGCTTTGCGCTTCGGGGCGAAGATATCGTTGGGGTCGCGGAGCGCCGCGGGCCGCGCAGCATCGATGCCTGCAAGACTTTCAAAGGGGTCGGCCGCGAGGGAAAGCGCGGAGATTGCCGGGTCGACGACCTTGTGAACGAAGGAAGAATTGGCGCCATTTTCCAGCAGTCGGCGCACGAGGTAGGCGAGCAGATCCTTGTGCGGCCCCACCGGCGCATAGATGCGGCAGTTGGCGCCGTCATCCAGTAACTGGTTGAAGAGCGTTTCTCCCATACCGTGCAGGCGCTGAAACTCG
>JBLIIW010000052.1:0-20111 GCA_047635315.1 Halieaceae bacterium
GGTCAGGTTGCCGGCGGTGCTGGCAAAGTTATTGAACGCGTTGACAAACCCTTCAATGGCACCGCGCACGGCGCCGCTGTTATCGCTCACGGTGAGCGTCTCGGGGGTGCCGTCGGTGGTACCGGTGAGGGTCAGGTTGACGCCACCGAGGGCCTCGCTGACCGTATTGCTGTCACTGGCAAGGCTCAAGCCGTTGATGCTGAAACTCGCGTCCTGGGCGGCAACAGTTTGCGTGAGGTTGGCCACCCCGCCGTTGGCGGCCGCGGCGGCCGCGTTGAAGGCCAGGCGCGACAGGCCGGAAGTGTCTGTGTCACCGCCATCCCCCGTATCGTCAACCTGCACCTCGATACTGTTGTCCGCACCGGTCTGCTGGGAACTCAGCAGCAGCCTGAAGCCACTACCATCATTTACGATCGCTGCGGAGACGCCAATCTCGGCCTCGTTTATCGCATCGCGCACCCCCTGCAGGGTGTTATTACTGGAATCGATAGTAATGCTGGAGCTGGCCCGATCGCCGTTCAACGCAAAGCCGTCGTAGCTCTCGGGACCGGGATCTGCCCCGGTGTAACTTGTGGTGCCAAAACGGAAGCTCAGCTCGCCCTCACCGACCACGTCGGTCAGCTCTGAAAAACTGCCGGAGGCCAGGGACTGGGACCGGGCCAACTGGTCGACTTCGATAGAATAGTTGTTGGTGGCGGCATCTGCGGAGGCCGTTGCCGTCAACACAGCGCTATTACTGGTAGCGGCGGAACGCTGGTTGAAGGTACTGAGACTGGACAGGGACGATAAGCTGCTCTGCACGCCGCTGAGGGCGCCCTGCAGGGTACCGAAGGCAGACAATTCGCTGGTCAGTCGGGTCTCGCGCTGCAGCAGCCGGTTCTCTGCTGGCGCACGCTCGGCATTAACCAACTGCGTCACCAGGCCTTCGATATCGAGGCCGGAACCCACTCCTGTTGCCGCTACCATTGCCTGCTACCCGCGGTCGCCTGCCCCATTATTAACTGAAGCGTCATTGCTTTTGCACTTTTTGCACTATCTCCCTGAATATACCGGAAAACCATGCAAAACAGGTGCCGCTCTCAGCCCTCGCCGTCCAACAGCAGACCCTTCACCGTGTCAATGGTGTCGGTACTGGCCCGCTGCTCGGCTATAAAACGCGCGATCTGCAGGATTTCTTCTGCGGGAATCTGCCGAATCAGCTGATCCGTGTCCGTATCGAGCACCTTGATCACCGTTGAACCGAGATCCTTGTCCACGGAGATCTGCAAAGAGCGCGACACGGTCTGGATATAATCGGAAACATTCTGGGTCGCCTCCACCAGCTCGGCCGCGGCTTCGGTGGTATCTCGCGCCTGGGACGCGAGTTCGGGCAGGGGATTGCCGCCCACGGCCGTTGTTTGCCGCGGCGCGCTGCTCTCCGCCGCGGGCTCGGGCTTTGAGGGTGAACGCGGCAGCTTCAATACCACGTTCTCCTCAGCCGCCGGCCGGGGCTGGGTGATATTCGCAGTGCTAATGGTATTCACGATGATCCTCTCTTCCTATTTAACCTGGCGCCCGCCGCAGGAAACGCAAAAAAGTGAGGTAGAACAAGCCCACCTCACTTTCGTGGCACTGTTTACCGCTCGCCTTACTGCAGGAGTGCAAGCACATTCTGCGGTTGGGCGTTGGCCTGTGCCAGAATCGCGATACCGGCCTGCTGCAGAATCTGCGCACGGGTCAGGTTAGCGGTTTCTGCCGCAAAGTCCGTATCCTGAATACGTGAGCGGGATGCGCTCAGGTTCTCAGCGGTGATCTGCAGGCTGGTTACGACTGAGTCGAAACGGTTCTGGATAGCACCGAGGCTGGCGCGCGAACTGTTGACCGAGGCGAGAGCCGCATCCACCGATACGATTGCCGCGTTGGCGCCGTCCACCGTGGAGATATCCGTGCCGGCGACGGTGGTGCCTGTGCCCAGCGCAGGAACCGCGGAAGTGCCCGTTGCGAGTCCCGCACTGGCGGGCAAATTACCGCCAATCACGATATCGGCGCTCGATGTCAGGGTGAGCTCGCCGTATTCCGTCACGGTGGTGTCGACAACGGCAGCGCCACTGACATTGGCGAAGCCCACATTAGCACTAAACGCGCCAGCACCGTCATCAAGAAGCTCCGTGGTATCCAGATTGCTCCCGTCGATCTTGGTGAAGGTCAGGTTACCGCCGGCCACTGTACCCGACACCGTGACCCCAACTGCGGCCAGGGCATCCTGAGTTGTCCCTAGATCGATTGCCGACTGTACCTCAAGCGCGGTCACGGTGTTTGCGGTACCGTCATCAATCCCGGTCTCACTTATGATCGTTACACCCTCAACCACCAGAGAGTATGTAGCGCCCGCCGCTGCTGCTGCTGTGTCTATAAGGGTAAATGCACCAAGATCCAGCGTTGAAGCTCCCACTGCTACGTTCACCTGTGCGTCGGCTGCGCTGATTGCATTGCCAATAGTCTCAGCGAATGATCCCGTTGCGCCAGTACCCGAGGCATCAGTGACCGCCCCTACGTCGACGCCATTGACCAGTAAGTCACCAGCAATAAAGTTTGCCAGAGAGGGTGCGGCGCCGGAGCCGGTCGTAGCTTCGAAAGTCTGCCCAAGAGACGAAGTCCGCGCGCTGGCAAAATCATCAACCGTGATGGTCTGGCCCGCGTTGGCACCTACCTGGAACGCCTGCGCAGAGAAAGAACCATCCAGCAGGTTCACGCCGTTGAAGTTTGATTGCACCGCAACCCGGTCGATCTCGGCTATCAGCTGCGAGACTTCTTCCTGCAGGGCCAAACGGTCCGACGAGGAGTTGGTCGCGTTGGCGGACTGTACTGACAGCTCACGAATCCGCTGCAAGTTGTTGGTGATCTCAGCGAGATCGCCTTCAGCGGTTTGCGCCAGGGAGATGCCGTCGCTGGCATTTCGCGCCGCCTGGTTGAGACCGCGAATCTGTGCAGTGAAACGCTCGGAGATGGCGAGGCCAGCGGCGTCGTCCTTGGCGCTGTTAATACGCAGACCAGACGACAGACGCTGCAGGGCAGTCGACACGTCGTTCTGCGATGAGTTGAGGTTTCGCTGGGCGTTCAGCGACGGAATATTCGTATTAATAATCTGAGGCATGGCATCGTATCCCTTTGCTCAGGCGTCTGGGGTAATTCCCGCTTTGACGCTGTTGACTGTAAGTCTCTGGCCACCGGGATAAATTACCTGTCCCCGCTGCCTTCACTCTAGTTAGCGGACGGTCAGCGCAGAGCTTTAGGGTTTTTTCAGGGCTTTTTTGCAGCCCGAGCCAAGTATTGATCCAGATCATGCTGCGCTCGCTACCAGCGCCGCTACGGTCCGCACGAAAACGCCTATTTTATCTTTTAAATCAGATGCTTATAGCGCATTAAGCAAAACGGAAAAAGCTGAGCGTGCAGGCTTTAGGCACAGGCGGGCCATGCGGTACTTGGGAAAAATGCCGGAAGTCTACAATCACACTGAGGAGGCATCGCGCCGACCGGGCCGGCCGCGAGACGCTCTATTGCAGGATCAGAGGAAGTTAAAGAGGGACAGGCCCTGTACCCGAACGTAAGTCTGCTGCGCAGCCTGTAGGGCTACCAGCTGCAGGTTGAGTCTGCTGATTGCCTCGGCGTAGTCGAGGTCCTGCACATCGGAGAGGGTCTCCTGCAGTTGCAGGCGAAAATCCTCATTGATGGACTGCTGGCTGTCGATGCGGTTGAGACGCACACCCACCTCGGACTGCACCTCCAGCACGTTGCCGATGGCCTGGTCGAGATTGTTCAGGCCGCTGGCCAGGGCATTGTTGACACTCGTGTCGGATGCCGGCCCCCCGGAAGCGCCGTTCAGGGCCGTGGCGATTTCGGCGATGGTGGTAAAAATCGACTGCCGCGGCGCGGCTTCCACGAGGAATGAGTCACCCGCATCGGGCTCGCCTTCGATACGCAGGGTGGCGCCCGCAAAGCTGATCGCCTCACCCGAGGTATAAGTGCCAGCGGCCACTACTGCGGCGCCGCTGTCGGTCACCTGATAGCTCGGCGGATCCGTGGGCAAAAAGCTGACCGTGTAATCGTCGCGCACATAGCTGTTATCGGCGCTACTGCTGTGCACCACCGCGCTGCCCGAATTGGTGACGCCAGCAGAAAAATCAAACTGGCCGTTACCGGCCCGGGGCGACAGGAATACCCGGGAGCCGGAGTCGCGCACAGCAATCTGCGCACCGGCTGAAATATCCAGAAACCGCTGTCCATCATCGCCGGCAAAGCTCACGGTATCGCCGCCGCGGCTGAAGGGCTGATTGAGCGACTGGAAACCCCCAAAGATAAACTCGTCATTGCCGTCGCGGGTGTTGGCCAGAGCCACCAGCTCGTCGAGACGCGAGTCGATTTCCACGGCGATAGCGGCGCGGGTCTCCGGGCTCTGGGTGGCGTTATTGGCCTGCACCGTGAGCTCACGCACCCGCTGCAGTACGTTCACCACCTCGCCGAGGGTGCTCTCCTCGAGGGCCAACTGGCCACTGGCCAGGGAGGCATTGCGGGCGTACTGGTCAACCAGCCGCACATCCTCCTCAAGGTCGAGAATTTTTACCGCCGCGCTCGGGTCATCCGAGGGACTGAGGATTCTGCGCCCGGTAGACAGCTGTTCCTGGGTGCGTGCCAGCTCCACCTGCCGGTCGAGGATATTGGATATGCCGGACTGAAAAATCTGCAGTGATGAAAGACGATCTACCATAGCGTTAACCCCCGGCCTCCCTAGCGCGATGTGGCATTAATCAGCGTCTGGAACATCTCGTCCGCGATGGCAATTACCTGCGCGGCGGCCTGATAGGCCTGCTGATAGCGAATGAGGTTGGCGGCCTCTTCATCGAGATTTACGCCCTGGGCGCTATCGCGTGAGGCAATGGCCTGCCGCAACAATGTGCCCTCCGTATCGGCGGAATTGTTAGCCTGTCGCGTGCGCACCCCCACGTCCGCTACCAGAGAGGCGTAGGCGTCCTGATAGGTCGCCGTGCCGTTCTGCAACTCCCTGGAGGTTTGCAGCGCCGCCAACGCCAGGGCATTGCGGTTATCTCCCTCGCCACCAACATTATTGTCGATGGTGAAGCTGTCGCCCTCTACAGGCACACCGGTGAGCGTAAAGCTGAAACCGCCGAGGGTGACTTCGACACCATTGGCGTCGGTAGCCGGATCGTAGGCGATGGGCCCACCGGCAATACCGGTCACCGTAAAGCCCGGGGAACCGGCGTTTGCAGTCGCGCTGTAGGCCAGGGTCACCGGCGTACCCAGGGGCAGGCCACTGGTATCCGACACGGATACATCCTTGAGTACCCCGGCACCCGCGTTGTTCAGAGAGGTCTCGATCACCAGGGGGCTGGCCGCGGCAAAGCCGCGCGGATCCGAAAGCACCACATCAAAGAGGTTGGCGCCCTGCGCCACCGGCGCGATCAGGAAGGAGTCGCCACTGGCCGGCGCACCACTGACGGTGATATCCACCCCATCCACAGAAAAAGTCGGTCCGGCCCCGGTCTGGCTGGCGCCGGTATTGGTATTGCTCAGGGTGTAGTTGGCGCCGTCAAAGGCCAGTTCGTAGGTATCGCCGGTTAGCTGCGCGGCATCTGACAGTACTGCGCTGACGCTGCCGGTTCCCATATTGTCGATGCTATCGGTCACGGTCGGTGACAGGGGGCGGAAAAAATCCAGACCGAAATTACCGTTCAGGTCGAGGCCCAGGCGCTGCTGCTCATTAAAAGTGGCGGCCACTCCGGTGGCGATAAGCGCGAGGTCTGAGCGCGTGCTATCGAGCACGTCCGAGCGAAAATCCAGTACCGCGCCGAGTTCACCGCCACTGAGAAAACGCCCGATGTCGGTCTGCTGGGAGATTCCGGCGATGCCCACGTTCAGGCGCGACACATCGAAGGGGTCCGAGAAAGTTTCCAGGCTGGACGACTGGGCGCCGACCACCAGCGCCTGTCCCTTGCCGATGAGCACATTGATGGAACCGTCGCCCTGAGCCACGGTGGTCACACCCACGCGTTCCGACAGATCGACAATCACCTGATCGCGGGCGTCGAGGAGATCGTTGGGCGGCCGGCCGCCGGCGGCAATGGTGCCGCGAACGATCTGGTCATTAAGGTCGGCAATACTTTCGGCGAAGGAATTGATATCGCGCACGGCATTGTCGATGCGGATGTTCGCTTCCTGGTCGAGACTGCGAAAACGGTCCTCGAGATACTGAAAGCGATTGGCGAGCACTTCGCCCTCGCCGAGCAGCACCTGCCGCTCGGGCAGGGAGGCGGGATTATTGGCGACGTCCTGTACGGCGGCAAAGAAACTATCCAGCACCGGACCCAGTCCAGTGGCGGGGTCGGCGAGAATATTATCGACGCGCCCGCTCAGGTCGGCGAGGGTCTGGGCGCCCGCGGCACTGGAATTCCTTGAGCGCACATCGTCAACCAGGAACTGGTCGTAGGAGCGCGTGATATTGGCGATCTGCACGCCGGAGCCGATATAGCCCACACCGTTGAGCTGTGGGGGCAGCGAGGAAAAATCCACGCGCTGGCGACTGAAGCCCTCCGTATTGACGTTGGCGATGTTGTGCCCCGTGGTCGCGATCGCCCGCTGCAGCGACAGCAGCGCAGACGTTCCGACATTCAATACGTTAGACATTTACAGCTCCCCACGGACCGCCGCAATGGCGACGAACTCGCTGATGCTATTAGCGACCGCAGTGCGCATAGCTTTAGCCCGCCCCCAGCCCGATTGGGCTACCGTGCTCAAGAATGCTCAGCACCTTGTCCGCATAAGCCGGGTCTGTGGCATAGCCCGCCTGCTGCAGCTCCGCGAGGTACTGGTCCGCATCGGCGGCCTGGCCCATGGCCTCCCGGTAGCGCGGGCTGGAAGAAATCAGCTGCACATAGTCCTCCAAGGAATCCGCCGGCGAATCGTAGGCGCGGAAGCTGGCCATCTCGCGCTGCGCAATGCCATCGCGGTACTCAAGTGTCGGCACGCTGACCGTGCGTCCGCTCCAGTTGGAGCCGGCCTTGATGTTAAAAAGATTGAAACTGGGACCACTGGCATCGGCACTCATGCGCTGGCCCCAGCCGGTTTCCAGCGCCGCCTGGGCGATCAATACGTCTGGATCGACACCGAGCTTTTGCGCCGCCGGTGCGGCCAGGGGCCGCAGCAGTGCTACAAATTCGGCCGGCGAAGACGCTGACCAGGATGCCGCCTGGGTAGCAGCCGGAGCGCTTGGCGCAGGCGTGCCTGCGGGCTCCGGAGGGCCTGTAAGGGGTGCAGCGGCTGTGCCGGAGAATGCTGGCATCATCACCGGCAGCGCGCGACCGCGATAGTCGCCCAGGCTCAGTACCGCACGGGCCTCAGCGGCGGATGGCAGCGTGGTGTTCACCGCAGGGTTTGCCAGCGCAGTGGGGTCTTTTTCCGTGCCGGGCTCAGCGCCCTCGGACGGTGCGGAGAGCGTACCGCCCTGCAGTTCGGTCACTAGTACGCGCGCCAGACCCAGGCCGCCGTTACTAGAGAGTTCCACAGACAGCTGCTTGTCGTACATCTGCTGGTAATTGCTCATCTGATTACTGGAGAACAGGCCGCCGTCGATGGTGGCGTCGCGCATGGACTTGAGCATCATCTGTACGAACAAGCTCTCGAACTGCTCCGCAACGTCCTGCACGGCGCTGTCGCTGCCCTGTACCGCGCGATAGCGAAGATCCGCCATGGCGCCGAAGTCCGAATAGAGCGCGGAGCTCTCCACGACTCAGATCACCACGAGCTGGGCGCGCAGTGCGCCGGCCTGCTGCAGCGCCTCGAGAATGGCAATGAGGTCGCCGGGGGCTGCGCCGACGCGATTCACGGCCGTTACCAACTCGCGCAGGGTGATGCCCGGCTCGAGGAGGAACATGCGCGCATCCTCTTCCGCCACTGCCACCTCGGAGTCGGTGGTGACTACCGTTTCCCCGCCAGCGCCAAATGGCCCGGGCTGGCTGACGTTGACACTCTCGGAGATGGTCACCGTGAGGTTGCCGTGTGCAATGGCCGCGCTCTCTACGCGCACGTGGCTGCCGATAACGATGGTGCCGTTTCGTGAATTTACCACCACCTTGGCGGCGGCCTCGGCGGGATCGACCTCAAGATTTTCCAGAATCGATACAAAAGCAACCTTGTCACCCGGATCGATCGGTGCGCGCACCTCGATGGACACCGCGTCGATGGGCCGGGCAATACCGGCGCCGAGCGTTTCATTGATGCTGGTAGCGACACGCTGTGCTGTGGTGAAGTCCGGGGAGTTCAGGTTCATCACCAGCACCGGATCGGTACCAAAGGGCGACGGCACGCCGCGCTCGACGATGGCGCCGTTGGGAATACGCCCGGCGCTGGGAATGTTGACCGACACGCTGGAGCCATCGGAGCCCTCGGCACCAAAACCACTGACTATCATCGAGCCCTGGGCAACCGCGTAGGTTTCGCCGTCCGGGCCCATCAGCGGGGTCATCAAGAGGGCGCCGCCGCGCAGACTCTTAGCATTACCGAGAGACGCCACGGTGATATCGATAGTCTGTCCGGGCTTGGAAAAAGGTGGCAGTTCCGCAGTCACCATCACCGCCGCAATATTGGTGAGCTGCGGATTGACGTTGGCCGGCACGTTCACGCCCAGCTGCGCCAGCATGCTTTTCAAACTCTGCACGGTGAACGGCGCCTGGATCACCTGATCGCCGCTGCCATCGAGGCCCACCACCAGACCGTAACCAATGAGCTGGTTGGCGCGCACACCGGCGACACCGGCTATATCCTTGATGCGCTCGGCCTGCGCCGGCGCTGCCAGCGCCAGCAAAATCAGCAGACCGGGGAGCAGTCGCTGCAGCATGACAGGGAATCTGTGTGTGGACATGGACGTTTTCCTAGCCCTCAGAAGGGCATCAGGGGGCTCATAAAGAACCGTGTGAGCCAGCCCGGCGTGTTGCTCTGGTCGAGGGCGCCGCTGCCGCCATAGGAAATACGCGCGTCGGCAACGAGAGTAGATGGGATGGTGTTGGTCGGACTCAAGTCCTCTGGGCGGATAATGCCGCGCAGCCGAATATACTCATCCCCTTGGTTGATCTTGATCCATTTTTCGCCCTGGATAACCAGGTTGCCGTTGGGCAGCACCCGCGACACCTGTACGGCGATAAAACCGCTGAGACTATTGCTCTGGGCGCTCGAGGCCTCACCGCCGAAAGAACTCGAGGAGTCAATCTGCGTCTCCAGGCTATAGCGCCCACCCTTGATCGACACGGGCCCGCCCAGAATGGTGGGTTCCGGAAGACTGATACTGCCGTCCCTGGTGAGATCCGTATCGGCGCTTTTCGCTGCGGAGGTTGACTCGGACAACAGCACGCTGACGATATCGCCGATCTCATGGGCGCGCACATCGGCAAACAGTGACATGCTGCGGGGCCCCGCGTAGAGGCTGCCCGTGGACGGCGCCGTGGACTCGATGGCCGGCGGATACTCGATGGGCTCAATAGCCACATAAGTGGGATGCGGCGGCCCCTCCACGCCCGCACAGGCGGCAAGGGTGGCGAAGAGTATCGGCAGCAGGCTTCTGGCGAGTCGCATGATCGAGTCCTACAGGTTATTGGACACGTACTGGAGCATTTGGTCGGCGGTGGAAATCGCCCGGGAATTCATTTCGTAGGCGCGCTGGGTCTCAATCATGTTGACCAGCTCTTCGACCACATTGACGTTGGAGCTCTCCACGTAGCCCTGGTTGAGGGTGCCCAGACCGTTCAGGCCGGGGTTGCCGGGCTGCGGAGCGCCGCTGGCACCGGACTCGAGATAGAGGTTCTCGCCGCGCGCCTGCAGGCCCACCGGGTTAATAAAGTCAGACAACTGTATGGAGCCGATCTGCGTGGAGGCGGCATTACCGGGCTGTTGCACGGATACGGTACCGTCCGGCGCAATGGTCACGGAGAGCGCGTCCTGCGGCACGGTAATCGGCGGCTGCAGTTGGTAGCCCGCTGAGGTCACCATAATGCCCTGATCGTTAACCTGGAAAGAGCCGTCGCGGGTGAAACCCTGGGTGCCATCCGGCAGCAGGATCTCGAAGAAACCGCGACCCTGAATAGCAACATCGAGGGAGTTATCGGTCTGCGTGAGGTTACCCTGGGTGAACAGGCGCTCGGTGGCCACCACCCGCGTACCCGTTCCCACCTGCACCCCCGAGGGCAGCAGCGTGTCCTGGGAGGACTGCGAACCCACCTGGCGCACATTCTGGTAGATCAGGTCTTCGAAGATCACCCGGCCGCGCTTGAAACCGGTGGTGCCCACGTTGGCGAGGTTGTTCGATATGGTCGACATGCGCGTCTGCTGCGCGTCGAGACCGGTCTTGGATATCCACAATGACTGGTTCACGGTTTTCTCCTTACTGTATGCGCATGAGGCTGGCGGATGAGGTGTCAATCTCGTCAGCCATTTTTACCAGACGCATGAACTGTTCGAACTGGCGCGATAGCTCAATCATTTCCACCATCGATCCCACGGAATTCACGTTGCTGTTTTCCAGCGTACCGGTGACCAGGCGTACACTGCCGTCCGCCTCGGAGGGCTCGCCGCCATTCACCGTGAGGTCACCAAAGTTGTTTTTCTTCAGGAGCTGCGCATCCGGATTAACCAGCTTGATGCGATCCAGCACGGCAACTGCATTGGGCGCTTCGCCCAGGGGCACCATGGAGACGGTGCCATCGGCGCCGATTGACATGGAGCTGAAGGGGGGTAGTGCGATCGGTCCGTCGTTGCCGAGCACCGCCTCACCAGCGCCATTCACCAGTTGCCCAAACTCGTCCACGCGCAGGTCGCCACGGCGACTCAGTGCTTCCCCGCCCTGAGATGCCTGCACCGCAATCCAGCCGTCGCCATTGACCGCGATATCGAGCTCCCGACCTGTTTGCTGCAGAGAGCCCTGGCTAATATCCGCACCGGTCTCGCGCAGAACGTTGTAGGCGCGGGTTTCCGCCCCCTCACCGCGCAGGTAGACCGTTTCTGCCTCCACAAGATCAGCCTTGAAACCGACCGTGGAGACGTTGGCGAGGTTATGCGCATTAACGGCCTGCGCGAGCATCGTCTCCTTCGCACCGGCCGCTGCCATATACACCAGATTATCCACTGTCCTAGCTCCTTTCGCTTGGGCCGCTTAAAGTCCGGCTTATCGCAGGTTAATCACGGTCTGGGTGATGGCGTCTTCGGACTGAATAACCTGCGCATTGGCCTGGAAATTCCGCTGCGCAAGAATCAGGCTAACCAGCGCCTCGGTGATCTCCACGTTGGAGTCTTCAAGCGCCGCTGACTGGATGGCGCCAAGACCAGAGGTGCCCGGCTCACCGACGTTGGGCGATCCGGAAGCGAAGGTCTCGGCCCAGTTGGTATTACCCACCGGCTGCAGGCCGTTCTGGTTGTTGAAGTTGGCCAGGGCAATCTGCCCCAGAGCGCGGGATTCACCGTTGGTGTACCGGGCAAAAGCAATACCGGCCTCATCAATCTCAAGACCGCGCAGCTGGCCCGAGGAAAAGCCGTCCTGCACGATGCTGGAAATAGCAAAGTCCGTGCCGTACTGCGTAGTCCCCAGAAGATCCACCGTAAAAGCCTGCACGCCGGCGCCGTTAGCGGTGCCGGTGGAGTCCAGAGGCGTCCAGCCGGCAACGGCAATATCGGTAGCTGAGAGCGCCGTGAACTGCCCGCTGGAAGTGAAGTCCAACGTGACTGGCACGCCGGCATTCTGGCTCTGCCCGTCGATCAAGGTGTGCACATCCCAGGTGTTGGCGACCGAGTCTTTGACGTAGTACAGGCTCATCACATGCGGATTGCCCAGACTGTCAAAGATGGTGGTCGAGGTGGTGGAGTTAAAGTCCGCGGGATCCGGGGCAGTGGGGATGGCGGCAAAGGCATCGTAGGGTCCATTAGTTACAAAGCCAGCGCCCGGCGTAATATCGCGCGAGTCCAGGTTGGTAGTAAAGGCGACGTCACTGGTCTGGTTCGGTCCGATCAGTGAGGTATCAATACGAATATCGCCGATCTGGCCGGTGACCTGCCCGATCGTATCGACCTGGAAACCCTGCAGGCGCAAATTCTGGTTGGAGACGATAAAACCGTCGCTATCCACCTGGAAGTTACCCGCCCGGGTGTATTCCACCGCACCGGCATCGCTGAGCTGAAAGAAGCCGTTGCCGCTGATGGCCAGATCCAGGGAGTTGTTGGTAAAAGTGATGTTGCCCTGACCAAACTCCTGGGCGACATCGGCGAGGCTGACGCCTTTACCGATGGAGTTGCTACCGGCCCCAAGGAGGCTGGTCGCATAGACATCGGCAAATTCCGCACGCGACGACTTGAAGCCGGTCGTCGATGCATTAGCGATATTGTTACTGATCACATCGAGGTCAGCTGTCGCTGCATTGATGCCTGATATTGCTGTACTAAATGCCATGTGGAAACTCCCTTAGCCGGACGGCCGATTAAAAGAACTGCTTAACTTCATTAATGGGAACCCCTCGCCCACTGGCGAGGTTCAATGTCACTTCACCGGTCGACGTTTCTACGGCCACCGAATCAACCTCTTGATGCGCATACACGGGGACCGTTGTGGCCCGCCCGTTCACCAGCGCCTCGGCGGACACGCGGTAGCTGCCCGGCGCCTGCAAATTTCCGTTTACATCGCGGCCGTTCCAGCTGATCGTCACGTTCTCGCTGTTGCCCGGCGGAATCTCGCCGCTGTGCAGCAGACGACCGCTAAGATCCTGTACAAAGTAGCGACCCGCCACGGCGCCCCGGCCCATGTCCACGGTGGCGTTCAACTGCCATTCGCTCTCGCCACTGCCGTCACTGGCGGGCAGCTCACGGAGACTGCCGACGTTGCCGTCGACCATGACCGAGCGCCCGACCAGCGAGGCCGCCTCCAGCGCCTGGTTGCCGCTGAGTGACATAGATAGTCCGCTGAAGCCTTCATTGAGTTCCTGGATGCCAGACACGGTGCCAAACTGCGCCAGCTGCGCCACGAACTGCATGTTATCCATGGGCTTGGTGGGATCCTGATTCTCGAGCTGCGCCACCATGAGCGTGAGGAAATCACCAGAGCCCATCTCCTCCACGGAGTTCGCCTTGGCCGTATTGGTCGGCGTCGACGGGGGGAATAGCTCACTGAGGCTGGCAAGTGTGTCCATAATGCTGTCCTGTTATCTCCTGACTGACCCGTAGCGCTCTAGCGACCGAGGGTCAGCGTGCGCAGAATCAACTGCTTCGCCGTATTGATGGCCTCGACACTGTCCTGATAGGAACGGGAGGCCTCCATCATGTCGACCATCTCGTTCACTGAATTGACGGCCGGCCGGTAGATATATCCTTCTTCGTCTGCCATGGGATGCGCAGGCAGGAACTCGCGCCGCGCGGGCAACTCCGACTGGGCGATACCACTGACACGCACGCCCGCTGCCGGTGTTCCGGCGCTGTCCAGCTCTTCGTTATAGACCGCCTCAAAAACCGCGTATTGCCCACGGTAGGTATCCTCTTCGGAGCTGCTGACCGCGTTCGCATTGGCCAAATTGCTGGAAATCGTGTTGAGGCGAATGCTCTGCGCCTCCAGGGAGCTCGCGGCAATCGAAATGGCATCAAATAGGCTCATAACTGTGTCTGCTCCCTGGGCGGCTACTGCTGGCCGGTTATGGCGGCGCGCAAACTACTGATGCGTCCGTCCAGAAAATTGAGGCTGGCCTGGTAGCGCACCGCGTTGTCCATAAACTCCGTGTGCTCTTTCTGTGTTTCCACCGTATTGCCATCAAGGGATGGCTGCGACGGCACGCGATACATCGCCGCGGCGCCATCAGCACCGCCTAAGGCCGGCAGGTGTCGGTCGTTCGTGCGCAGCAGTACGCCCTCGTTCTGCGAGCCCTGCTGCTCCGTCGCCATCTGCATCGCGGCGCGAAAATCGATATCCCGCGCCTTGTAGCCGGGGGTATCGGCATTGGCGATATTCGCCGACAACAGCTCGACACGCTGCGATCGCAGCGCCAGAACCTGCGGTGATATTCCCAATGCTTTATCTATCGGTCCCACGGTGACGGCGTTCTCTGTGTTGACTTGCAATCAGACATTCAAATGTCGTGCCAACATTTATTATTGTTATTTATCAGTTAGTTAGCTTTTTTAGCCCCGGGAGGGCGCGGCAATAAACCGTCGCTGGCGGCAAAGCTTGCCGCAGAGCATGCAGGGCATGCAGGGCTGCGGCCGTGCCAATGCTGGCCATCGGGCTGAACGGCACGCCTATTGCTTCATTAGTTCTACACACTCACGTGAAGCGGGAAAAGCGTCAAAAACATGACAGCACTTATGATTACAAAACGCGTTGCACGCCGGGGTTCGAAGCACCCCCGCTCTCACCCACAGCAGCGAGCTACTGTTGCCAGCGGTCTGCGCAGCGCCTGTCTGGGGCTGCTTGCGAGCCTGGGCGCAGGCAATGCGCTGGGGGCAACCACCCACCCGCACGGCGAGATTCTCGCCGAGGTCGAGATCGCGGCCCTGTCCGCCGCGCAGGAGCGCGGCTATGAGGATGTGGCGGTGTACGTGCGCCCTCTCGACAGGCGCCTGCGACCCGGTCAGTGTGGGGAAGCACTTGCTATTGTGCGGCCGCACGCGGGCCGCGTACTGGGCCCGGTCAGCTACGGCGTGCGCTGCAGCGGCAGCAAACCCTGGACCCTGTACCTGCGCGCAGAGGTTAGTGCCGGCATGGAACTGCCGGTTCTGCGGCAACCCCTGCAGCGCGGCAGCCTGATCGGTGCCGGCGACCTCGAGATGGCCAAGCGACGCATCACCAGCGACAGTACGGGTATCATCACCCGTATCGACCACGCCGTGGGTATGGAGTTGTCGCGCGCCCTCGCAGCCGGCTCGCTCCTGCGCTTTGGCCAAGTCGCCCCGCCGCAGCTGGTGGCGCGGGGACAGATGGTCACCCTGGTGGCCGGGTCCGGTGGGCTGGAAGTCAATATGCAGGGCAAAGCCATGGCCAATGCGGCCGCCGGCGACCGCTTGTGGGTAACCAATGACCGCTCCGGACGCCGGGTAGAAGGCCGGGTGATGTCCGACGGACGGGTGAGAATCCAGTGAATCCGCAGCGCGGAGCAGGCGACAGGGGAAAATGTGCCGCTGTGCTAAACTTTTTGCGTTGGTAGCCGCTATTACTAGCAGGAAGCTGCGAGCCGAAGGCAGGCTAAAGCAGCTCGACGGCGCAGGTGACAGGCAAATGGCAATACACAGGAGAGGACCCGCAACATGAACCCGATAGACAGCAATCTACCGGTTCGACAACAGCGGACTGATGTTGACCGGGCCAACCAGAGCGCTCAGGAGACCCGGGCGGCCACCAGCGCAACAGCTGTGCCGGAGCCGACTGCTCCCGGGGCCGATGGTGAATCCGTAACGCTTACGCGCGCGGCATCCAGCCTATTGCAGCTCGAACAGGAGCTGCAGGAACTGCCCGGTGTGGACAGTGAGCGCGTGAACCAGATCCGCAGCGCTATCGACGAGGGAAGCTATAAAATCGACATCACCGGTATTGTCGACTCCCTGCTGCGCGTAGAGAGCGAACTCAGGTAGGCCGCCGACCCATGAGCGACACAGCCCAACAACTGCGCGCACTGCTGACAGCGGAGCGCGGCACACTCAAGACACTCGAGGTGGCTTTGGATGCGGAGCGCGAAGCGCTCGGCAGTGCCAATGTTGAGGCGCTGGAAAGCGCCACGCAGAGCAAGCGCAGCGCGATTCAGCAGCAACAGGAGCGGCAGCAAGCGCGCGGTGAATTCATCGACCAGGCCCTGGGTACTAACCTTAGCCTGTCGGATGCGCTTGCACGATTGGGAAATCAGGACGAGGACCGGGCGCTTGGACAGGAGGTCATCGATCTGGCCAAACGCTGTCATGAAATCAATCGCCGCAATGGCACGCTTATCCTGCGTCAGCAGGATCGCACTCGCTCGGCCCTGGATGTGCTCCGGGGCGTCGACCTGAGCTCTGATCTGTACTCCCTGGACGGCGTGCTCAGCAACGCGGCGAGCGACAGCCGCTCACTGGGCAAAGCCTGAATTTGCCGACATATTATTGACAGTCCATGTCAAAGGCGGCAAGCGCATGCCGCTTGCGCCGTCAAAGATTCACCGCCGCAATTCACTCTAAAAATAACGTCGCTTAAATTCTGCTAAAACGACCTAATTTCTTGAAAATTCCCGAAAATATAATTGGCACGTACTATGCATGTCAGTCGCTAGAGCTGCCCCAAAGGCAACGCAGAGAAGCGACCGATGACAAAGATCATTCCATTTAAGAGCGAGTCCACGGTCAAGCATGACGGCCCCACGATGACCGCCGTGGCATCCGGTGCTGAACTGTCACCCGATCCCACCCTGCAACAGGCATGGGACGTGCAAACAGAACATTTTTTCATGCTACTGCAGCGCCTCATCGGCTGCACCAGCACCACGCAGGCGATCGACCGCTACCACCTCTGGCTGTCACAGCTGGGACTGGCCGGGGGCATGCAGTATTCCAGCACGGATGGCGCCCAGCAGGTCAGCGTCGGCCCGCGACATCATCACTCAGCGCACTACTCGCTGGTGCTCGACGAGATCAATCTCGGTGATATCACCCTGTACCGACGCGCGCGCTACAGCGAGGCGGAACTGATGCGTATCGAACAGTCCCTGGGCTACGTCGCGCGCTGCCTGCAGGCTACGGAAGAATTCGCGACGCTGCAGCAGTTGGTGACACAGGACGCGCTAACCTGCCTTGGCAACCGCACGTCCCTGCACGAGTGGATGGCCCGGGAGCTCTCGCGCGCACGCCGCTACGCGGGACCGCTGTCCGTGATGATGATCGATGTAGACCACTTCAAGGAAATCAACGACACACTCGGCCATCTCGGTGGCGACCAGGTCCTCAAGGTGATCGCCGAAGTCCTGCGCAGCAGTTGCAGAAGCTCTGACCTGCTGTTTCGATTCGGCGGCGACGAGTTCACGATACTCATGCCCCATACCACCCCCGAAGGGGCCCACGAAGCGGCACGGCAGATTCGCCACAATATCGCGCGCGTCCCAGACGAAAAATTCGGTACATCACTGGTGGCCTCTTCCATACGCCCGGATCTCAGCATTGGCATCGCCTCCTACCACCCCGTTGACGATGAGCAGAGCATCATGCAACGGGCAGACACGCACCTCTACCACGCCAAAGCGCAGGGCCGCGGACGCATCTGCAGCAGCATATGAACGCGATCTGGCAGGACCCGCAGGCGGTCGACAGCGAGGAAACGGTCCTCGCCCTGCGCCAGCTGCTGCGCCAGCGCCGGCTGCTGGAAGAAACCGGCGGCAGTGCGCCCCCGGCGAGGAATCGCTGGCTGAATCCCTCGGTGCTGGCACCGGCGGCAAGCGCAGCGCTGAGCGATGGACCTGTGCTCGCGGCGCAGGCAATCCGCACGCCCATGGTTGCCGGATCGGCCGGCAGCGCCCGGCCACGCGGCGCCAAGCGGACACGAGCCAGACGATCTGGCCGCCATCAGGGCCTTATCACCGCCTCGGCTTTACTCGCGCTGGCCACGGTTTTCGCCCTGTTTACTTGGCAGGACAAGCTGTCCACCATCAGCGAACAGGCAGTACAGCAGGTTCAGCATGGCTATCAACGCCTGCAGAGCGCGGTGACTTCGCAAGCGCCCGCAGCCAGAAGCGGCGACGCGCAGGGAGTGGTCCAGCGCGCTGACGTAGTGGACCTGCGTCTGGAGAACAACCGTCTGCGCGACCGCCTGCAGTCCCTGGAATCCCTACTGGAACCCGGGTCCGGCTAGCCGTACCCGGGCGTCCTAGAGGGACGTCAGCATCTCCTTGCGAAAAGATAGCAGGGAGTCGCTCTGGCCATCGCGCACTTTCGCCGCCCAATCCGGATTGGCGATCATGGCGCGGCCAACAGCCACCAGATCAAACTCATCGCCTTCCAGCCGCTGCAGCAGTTCGTCGAGGGAGGCGGGGTCCGCCTCCTTGAATGTCGCCTCCCCCGGCGCCGGAACAAAGTCTGCATCGAGCCCAACACTACCCACAGTAATGGTCGGTTTGCCCGTGAGCTTGCGCGTCCAACCGGCGAGGTTGAGACTGGAACCATCGAATTCGGGCTCCCAGAAACGCCGCTGGGAACAGTGAAATATATCCACGCCGGCCGCGGACAGGGGCAGCAGGAACTGCTCCAGCTCCTCTGGGGTCGTCGCCAGACGGGCCGGGTAATCCTGCTGCTTCCACTGCGACCAGCGCAGAGAGATGGGAAACTCCGGTCCCACCGCAGCGCGACACGCCTGAATGATTTCCACAGCAAAGCGTCCGCGCTTTTCGAGGGAGCCGCCGTAGGCGTCGTTACGCTGATTGGTACCCTCCCAGAAAAACTGGTCAATGAGGTAACCGTGGGCCCCGTGTATTTCAACGGCGTCGAATCCGCAGCCTTTGGCATCGCGGGCGCCTTCGGCAAACGCCCGGATCACATCATCGATATCCACCTGAGTCATCACGTGCCGGTTCACTTTGCCGGGCACGTTCATTCCCGACGGGGTGTAACCGTTGACCTCGCCTTCCGGCGCTGTGCCGGCGCGGCGCATGCCGCCGCAATGCCACAGCTGCGGCGCAATTTTACCGCCCTCAGCGTGCACCGCCGCGGCGACCTGCCGCCAGCCCTCCAGGCGCTCCTCGCCCCAGAAATAGGGCACATCCGGATAGCCGCTGGCGGCGATATGATTAATACAGGTCCCCTCGGTAAAAATCAGCCCTGCGCCCCCGGCCGCGCGCTGGCGGTAATACTCGATGACGCGCTCCTTGGGCACGTTGCCCGGCGACTGGCTGCGCGTCATGGGCGCCATAACCACACGGTTGGCGAGCTCCAGCGGTCCAAGGCTAAAGGGGCGAAAAAGGGCGCTGTTATCTGACATAAAATCTCCAGTGAATAGGGATTGTGAGGGCCAGTGTGAAGAAAGCACGGCGGAGCAGCCTAGCTCAGGAAACCGGTAAATGTCACGGAAACCCCAGTCCAAAATTGCTGCTGCTGCCAGCTCCCCCGGAGCACCGGCGCCGGTGCGGCCGTAGAACGTCGCGCGGCGCTGCAAACATCTGCACGGGGCCGCGCTGCGTAAGCCCATCTTTAGTCTGTGTTTCCGCCATGCGCGCACTCTATTGGTTCAGAAACGATCTGCGTCTCCAGGACCAGCCGGGGCTTGCCGCAGCGGCAGACGCGGAGGAACTGCTGCTGGTCTACCTGTGGCCACGACAACGACCCTGGTGCAACCTGCAGGGCATAGGTGCGCAGCGCGAGCGTTTTGTCACCGAGAGCCTGATCTGCCTCGATCAGGACCTGCAGGCATTGGGACAGCGCCTGATGGTGCTGCAGGGGTCGCCGGAGCTGGTGATACCCGACCTGGTGCGCGACTACCACATCGATAGCGTGCATTGCAGCGCCTGCGTGGGAAGCTATGAAACCCGGGCCCTGCGCATTCTGGCAGAGCGATTACCTGTGCCGGTGCAGGAACATGCGCCAAACACGCTGTTCAACGCTGCGGCCATAGCGCAAGCACTGCCGGTGTTGCCGGAGACCTTTTCCCCCTTCAGGCGCAAGGTAGAGCGCGCCCTGCAAGCGGACGCCACCGGCCAGGATCCCAGTCGTCTGCCGCCACCCCCGGCGGTGCGCTTCGATCGCATTCCCCCGGCGGCCGCCCGCCCACAGCTGGCACTGGCGCTGCGGGGTGGTACCCAGGCGGGCCAGCGGCGCCTGCGGCAGTTCGTCAGCGACGGTCAGGGCATCCGCGAGTACAAAGCAACACGCAACACTCTCGATCCACTGCAGGGCTCCTCCACGCTGTCGCCCTGGCTGGCCAATGGCTGCCTGTCGGCACGGGAAATTGCCGTGGCCATCGCGGCGCATGAGCCCCGCGATGGCGCCAATGAATCAACAGCTTGGCTATATTTTGAGCTGCTCTGGCGCGAATACTTTTACTGGCGGGCCCGCGAGGATGGCATTGCCCTATTCCGTCACGGCGGAAGAAATCCCCAGGG
>JBLIIW010000053.1:0-19751 GCA_047635315.1 Halieaceae bacterium
GCCAGAAGACTGAGGCATATCCAGTGAACCAAACTGCAGATCGATCACGCTGTTGGCGCCACCGGTTACCACAAGGTCGTCAGCCTGCTCGGAAGTGGCCAGACCCAGGGTCATGTCATCGCCAAGGATGAAGTCAAAGTCGATGTCATTATCGGGGGAAGGAGCCGCCGGGCCGAGGGGCCATGTAGCCTCGTCCAGATTCACGCTTTCAGCGAGTGTCACCGTGCCAGCCAGTCCTTTATCGGACAGTTGCACCAGGATTTCGGTGAAACTGTAAACGTAGGCCGACGCAACAGGTGCTATTTCGGAGTCCACGATGGCCTGGGTTACGCCGGTCAGGTTGATCGTGGCCTGTGAGCCCGTTACCACAATAAGTAGATCAGCCAATTCGACAGTCGGGTTGGCCACAGCCAAAGACTGCAGTAGCTCGAGCAACTGCGCGGCGTCCATGGTGACTTCACCAGTGGTTGCCCCCAGCGTAAAGCTGCTCACATTCGTGAAGCTGGTAGCCGCATCTACGGCGATGTCGCCCGCAGCCGTAACCAGTTCAGTGGTCGTTCCAGCAGTAAAGCCCGTAGAATCGAACGCGCCGCTGCCAAAATCAGCAACCACAACGGTGCCCAGGGCGCCAGGGTGTGCCGAGCCAATATTCGCCTGGCCGATATCATCGATCTGAGCAATAGACAGCACAACCGTGCCGTCAACGCCACCGGGGCCACCCAGTCCAATCGCATCGACGTTAGTCAGAGTGGAGGCGGAGAGATCCGTAGCACCGCCCCCCTCAATATCGGCTACACCAATCAGGAAGGTCGCAGCGTCTTCTGCACTAAAGCTGGAGTGGAAACCAGCCGTCACGTCACTCATGAGCAGCGAGGTCGTACCCGCGCTGGCGACGAAATCGAAGCCTGCAGGGTTGGTGGTGCCGGTCAGGGCGAGGGTCAGGTCACCGGTTACGCCAACGGCGTCGATGCCTTCAATCTGCACACCAGCGACGCTGCCACCCTCAAGGTCGGTGAGGCTGATCGGCGCGGATACCGTGACGTCACCCGCTACATTAAAGACGATGTTCTCAACATCGTTACCCGTTATGTACTCAAAGATCGCTCCACTTTCGGCTGAAGTAATGTTCAGCGTTGCGGCGTTATCGACGTCGAGGCCGAAAGAACGGATCTCTCGCGTATCGCCCGCCACAGAGTGAACGAGGTTGATATTCGCGGGAGCGCCTGCCCACTCAAAGTCGGCGTCAAGCGTACCCACGTTGGCCGTGCCCTGAGGGCCATCGAGCTTGCGAGTGCTGCCACCCTGCAGTTCGATGTCCGTGCTCCAGGAGATGTCCTGCAGGATCAGGGTGTCGTTGTAGTTACCACGGAAACCGAATACGTCGAGATCCTGGGTTTTGTCGCACAGCGTAATCGTTGCGGTGCTGCCAGGCGCGCCTTCAGCGGTGAAGCCGTCGATCTGCGTAACGATTAAGCGCGCAACGCCCTGCGACACAAGGCCGCTAGGAGGATTCGAGCCATTCGGAGCCGGGGCTTCGTCCCAGCCCACGGTGTCCATAATGTCGTCGGCCGCAATATGGATCAAAACTTCCGCGTCAAAGCCAGAAAGGCTATTACCGCTCAGCGAGCCACCCTGTGCAAAACGCTCGAAGTTATCAACCGTGAGGTTAACCACCTCGCCCGCCAGCGCAGAGAAGTCGATGGTGAAGGTGTCCAACGCGGTGGTGGAGTCATCCATACCCAGGAGAATCGGCGACTCGAAGGTCACATCCTGGTCACCAACGATTTCCAGCAAGGTGTGGTAAGTAGACAGCTCGTCTACCGGGTCACCGGCCATCAGGTCGGCGTCGATGGTCAGAACGGTAATGACTTCTGCATCCTGCGGACGGTCGTAGCCACGGAATATGGACTGCAGTTCTACGTTGAACCAAGCCCCGCCTACGCCAGTAGTAGAATCCTCCCCAACCTTGAAGTCGAAAGGTGACAGAGAGCCACCCACGTAAACTGAACCGGCTATGGTGGTACGGATCGTATCGGCTGCATTGAACGGATCGAAGTCGCTACCACCACCAGTGATCACCACAGAGCCGCTTAGCAGGTCAGTATTGCCGTCCTGCTCGAGCGTAACACCCTCCGGAGCCACACGCTCATGGAGCTGCTGAGCGGTCATCTCGAGGGTGACACCGTCCTTGATAATCAATACCAGGTCGATGTTGCTCGGCAGATCATCAACGCCCAGATCCGTCAGCGAGGTGTCCTCGGTAACGATAATCTGTAAGCGCGAGTAGGTGTTGAACTGCGCACCCTGCACACTGAAGTTATCCGCACCAATCGCCACAAACTGCTCATCCGTAATGGTCAGCAGTGAGGTGTCCGGGGCCGGGAAGTTCGCCGCACTAAGGGGCATCTCGGGATCGAAGCCGGCGTTGGCCTGACTGAACCCCAGATAGATCTCGCGATCATCATCCAGCACAACAGACGTGATGCCCGACAGGGTCGCTGCGCGCATGTCTGCCTCGGTGTTCACAAACAGCGTGATGTTCTCACCCGTGATGGAAGATCCTTCCTTCGCGGTGATGGTGCCAGAGATCAGGAAGCTCTCGTCGAGGTAGGCACCCAGGCGAACCGTGGCCGAACCGGCACCGGTATCGATATTGAGTAGCGCACCATCATTAAGCGTGCCGTTAGTGCTGTTGGTCTCGCCGGCAAAGCCTGCGTAGTCGCCGTCGATGCCAAGCAGGGTGATATCGTCACCACCACCACCGGACGCAACATTAATCGTAGAGCCACTGGCAACAATGCGGTCACTGCCCGAACCGGTCGTGATGGTCAGCTCAACGAGGGGAAGACCACCGCCGCCGGCGATGAACACATCACCAATGGTTTGACCGGAAAGCAGATCGTAAGGCACAGAGATGTCGTTGCCGCCGTTGCCCGCCGTGATATTGACGATAGCCGGCTTCAGATAATGGCCATCACCGTCTACGGCGCCGCCAATGGTGAGGTTGTCGACGGCGACGTTGATGATGTTGGAGCCGTCGCCCGCAACGATATCAACGGTTGTGTCGGAAATATCTTCCGACTCCCAGATCTCGCCCTGCGGCAAGTCATAGGCACGCACATTGATATTGTTGTTACCGTCACCGAAGTTACCAAGGAAAATCCCGGTTCGGGCTTCAACGACACTGTCACCAGCGCCAAAACTCACGCCCATGGCAAATGCCTGGCCTGTAACAGCGTTGTCGCCGCCACCGGCAACAAGCTGCGCGACGCCAACAAGCGTCACGTCGGACATAGCATCGGGAATAGCCGGGAATATGCCGGCGATACCCAGCCCGATGTCGAAGGTCTTGTCACCTTCCCCGGTCTGAACCGCGACTTCCGCGGCGGTAGTCACAGTGAATTCGTGGATACCATCGCCTGTGCTGGCAATGGTGTTACCCGAGGAAGTCGTGGTGAAAGTACTACGGCCATCACCCGCATTGATCGTCAGATCGCGACCGGCGATAGCAACAACTTCCGTATCGCCATCAGAGAAGGCGAGGAAAATGTCGCGGCCGCTAGCGGCTGCAGAGAGATTGATTTCACCATCACCAAAGGTCGCGGCAATGTCGCGGGTCGCGTTGATAACGGCATCCACATCGCCCACACCGGAAGTGATATTGACATCGCGGTCCGCGGCGATTATAGCGAACAACCCGCCTGTGTTCAGATTGCCGTCACCCATCGCAAACACTAGGTCCCGACCCGAATCCGTGACCAGCTCGACATTGCCATTTGCGGCAGTGACGCTGATATCGGAGCCCGTCTCTGACGACAAGTCGTACATATTGTTACCGTCACCGGTATTAACCGTGATATCCCCTGAATCGAGGACATAGCGGTTGTCGCCCGCGGCGTCGACCACGTTCACAAAGGAAATTCCAAAGCCTACTGTCTGCGCCACCTCAAGGTAATCGTTGCCAGCGCTACCAACGAACTCCACCCGGTTGCTGCCGCCCAACAGCATGCTGACACCAGCGGTGTTCTCAGACGCATCGACGGTGACAACCACGCCAGAAACCGCAGAGGGATCCATCGGAGTCGGCGTGCTGATATCGATATGGCCAGTAAAGCTCGTTCCAAAGTCACCCACAATATCCAGACGTGAATTACCGGAAATGTTGACCTGCGACAGATTGCCGCCCAGATCGCCGGCATCGAAGGTGTTGGATCCACCACCCAGCGAGACCAGGTTCAGGGTGTTGCTGTTATGGGAGATGTTGAGAATTGGCGCAACGCCCGATGTAAGCTCACCGAGATTCAGCTCAATGGTGAGCGGAATATTCGGGTTCATGCCCGAGGAATAATCGAGATTGATGGGCTGTGTGAAGCTGCCTTCGATGCTAGCGGTAGCGCCATTGCGGATACCTACCACAAACAGCTCGCCCAGCTGGGCGTCGCCCAGTGGCGGCAGGCCTTCAGTCGAAGGACTGTCAAGGAGATTATCAAAATCACCCTCAGTGATAACGATGCGCTGCAGATCCAGTGCACGTGAGAGGTCGATGAGGCTGTTCTCGCCGCGGGTCAACAGGCCGTCTAGAGCGCCTGTGATGTCCTGGAGCACAAGACTGTCTGCCTGCGAACCGCTGAAATACACCTCTTGATCAAGGGCTGCCACAAAATCCACACCACCCGCAGCAGACACTGACGCAATCTCCCAACCTGCACTGGTGTTGATCAGATCGATAAGCTGCTCCGCAGTGTATGTACCTGCAGGCACAGCAAATGCCGCCTGATTATCAACGCGAATATTCAACGCGTTAATCGTGATGACATCAATAGCTGTGGGCACGCCAGCCACATCCACTTCGATGGTGGTGAACTGCGCGTAGGAAATGCCCGTCGTAAACGGCGCCGCAACGGTGCTCAGCTCGGGATAAGAGGAATTGCTGCGATAGCCATCACCCTGACCTTCCGGTGTGGTGTACACATTCGGCAGGTTCTCGATGCGGATTTCATTGATATTAATGAGGCCCAACGGCTGGGCGTAGGTACCCTTCGCGTCGACTTCAAGAATGTTGTAACCCTGCCCGCCGTCGATATACGCCTGGTGCAGCAGTTCCAAACGGCCAGCAATGATCACATCGCCAATGGCGCTGGTGGTCGGCAAGCCTGACTCAATCGTGGCATCGTTGTTTTCGGTAGTAGTGAGGCGAATTGGGACGTATACCTCAACCGAATCCGTGTCGGTGATGACCGTGTCATCTTCCACGGTTTCAGTCGTTATAACGCGAATATCGTAAGCCTTAACCGGAATCAGCTGTAGAACAACAGGGGGAGCGGCCAGCGGATCGAAACCCACTTCAGCGAGATATCCGTTGATATTGCGGAAACTGTCGGTGGTGCCCGACACGTCACCGGCGGCCAGAGCCTCTTCCCAGGTAATCAGCTGGCCAGAAATATCGCTGCCATTACTATCAACCGCACCCTCAGGGTGACGCGCCAGCAGTGGCATGTAGCTGTAAACCTCGACATCGCGCTCTTCAAAGCGCAGGTTGCCGTCGGCATCGAACAGCAGGCTGTTCAGCAGTGCGAACTGGGAAGCACTGAGCTCGAGAACGGCATCGTATACCGTGCCATCATCAAGCGTGATGGTCATTTCGTAGTTGCCGGTGTAGTCGCCTTCTTTGACAACTTCGTCTTCGTTGGCGGCCGCGTCTCCGCCGGAACCACCGGTGCCGCCGGTACCATCAGCACCACCGGTACCACCGTCACCACCGTCACCACCCGTGGCAGTCGGAACAACGCCGCCGGCAGTCGCGCCCTCGCCCTGCACGATATCGCCCGCACCATTCAGCGTGATAGCGGCAATTTGCCCAAGAGAGGTATTAAAGGTGCCGAACAACTCGCCGACATTGATAGCGCCGAACGCAGAATCGATAATCGCCCCCAGGCCCTGTGCGCCCAGAATGGCGTAAAAATCCGTAAGCGGCACGCCGCCGCCGTTTTCGCTCGAAATCCAGTAGCTTGCCTTGGTGATAATCGGGTCGAGCTGGGTAACGATGATCTCGGTTTCAACCTCAGTCTCACCGGGGATTACGGTGACCGTGGTAGATGTAACGGTTTCGGTCGCTTCCTGCAGCGTCAGCACCGCGCGGGCGCCGGGGAAATCGGCAATACGATCGTAGATGAAAATCGTGGTTTCAGACTGGGTCGGCACAGTCTCGGGCTCAGAGGCGGTTGCACGGAGGAATTCGCGTGCCGCAGCCGCATCGGCCGGGCCAGAGTAGCTCACTTCAAACTGCGAAATACCGCCGCCGCCGAAGTCGGGATTGCTGTAGTCGCGGCCATCAATGACCTGGGTGAAGTCATTGGCAACGATCAGCTTATTGGCAATCGCATCGGCATCTTCGTTCTGGGCGCCGTTGAGGATGTCCAGCGCGATGGAGGCCGGCGTGAAACGGCCGATCAGGAACTGCTCTGTATAGAAGGCTTTACCGCCCGCATCTGCGAGGCGCCCGAAGAGCCCCAGGTAGATGGAATCAATGGTCTCGCCGATATTCTGCGAATCGACGACACCGTAGAGGCCGAGGGCCTCAGGAGAAGTGCCGAATGAGTCGATGATCTCGTTGAGATCGCCGCCGTTCTGGTCGAGCCTTTCAGCCCAGAATCGCAGGCCGGCGGGATCAGCTGGACGCTGGTAGTAAGCGATGTAGATTTCCTGAACCGTGTCGAAAAAATCGGCGGCTGCCATATAACTCTCCTAAGATTTAAATCCCAATGTCTTATTAAAGACGTGTACCCAATTTGTACGGCCTTAGTGCCTTTTTGATGGCTACTATGAGGCCGAGCATGTATAGACCCAAACTCCCTTACCTTAAGTAGGGGATAGACCTATGTCAACCTGAAATTCGTCAATCCAAACAACCGTGTAACAAGCCTTCTTTAAGCAGTTTTCACGAGACCCGCCCGTGTTCCCCAAATGGGGCAACGGAGCGAGCTCCGCAGGTATTGCCAAGGGCGCTGTTCTGCACAGTGCCCGGCACATTGCCGTGCGCTGCGCTGACGCGCCAACTGGTCCACCGGACCTTACAACTCGATACTAGCGCACAGCTCACGACGAGCAACCGTCTGGGCGGGCTAAGTGAGGTTTTATTAAATTTACTCTGGCACGATTAAAAGACAGTACCGCAGCTTCCAACAGCGTCGCCAGGAGCGCGGGCGAACGGGCCTGCAGGAGCGCACGCAAAAGAAAGCCGGGGATAGCCAGCACGTTCGCCCGCAGAGCGATCAACGCCTTGGCCGATACCGTTGCGAGCAAAATTAACAACACCCTAAACGGCGCTGTCCGGTAACTAAAACTGTACTGAGAAATCAGACTAATGTGTCCTTACTCAATAAAGATGGCGCAGCGAATGGTTGGCGCCGAGATTGTCGGGTAGCATGCACACATTCCGGGATAACGTCCACCCATTCAGGCAACTTCACGCGTATGTATTTCCCTTGTGTTGAGACGGCTGTGCGAGACCCGCGCCGCATTGTCGCTCGAGCCACCGCGTGAGCAGGCGCCGGAGCTCGCCCGACAGCCTGAGCATCGCCTTGATCGCACCGAGCCCAGTGCCCTTTGCCCTTGGCGGCGCAGAAAACCTGTGGACCGGCTGGCTGGCGGCTATGAACAGTGGCGCACACATCCAGGCGGAACTGATCAAGTTGCCGAGCCCGGAGCAGGACTTCTGGTCGATCGTGGGCAGTTATAGGCAGTTCGCCGCACTGGACCTCAACCACTTCGACCGGGTGATCAGCACCAAATACCCGGCCTGGATGGTCGCGCACCGCGATCACCATGTGTTCGTGCAGCACAAGCTGCGCGGTCTCTACGACACCTGGCCCGAGGAACTGCTCACCGCGGTACCGCCCTGCGACAGCGCGGCGCTGCGGCGCACCCTCGCTGCGCTGGGGCAGTCCCGGGGTGCGCGATCGGCCCTGCCGGAGATTTTTGGCGCGCTGGAGGAACTGCGCGGCGCGGCGCCATCCCTGCCGCGCGGGCTTTTTAGCCTGCCCGGCGCGCTGATCCGTCGGGTAGTGCACAGCCTCGACGCCATCGGCCTGTCGCGCAATGCCATCCGTCGCTATGCGGCGATTTCCCGCACAGTGGCCGAGCGCGCCGATTACTTCCCCGCCGACGTGGATGTGGCGCGGGAGGTGCAGGTCATCCACCACCCCACCCTGCCCCGGCAGGCGCTGGACGATGCACTGCTGTTGCCCGAGGGCTGTATTTTCAGCGCCAGTCGCCTCGATGGCCCGAAGCGTATGGACTGGTTGATCGCCGCGCATCAGCAGGCCGACATCCAAACCCCTCTGTATATCGCGGGTGATGGCCCGCAGCGGGCCCAGCTCGAGGCGCAGGCGGCGGCCAGCGACAAGATAAAGCTACTCGGGCGCCTGAGCGACGGCGCCTTAGCCAGCGCTTACCAACAGGCAAGCTTTGTGGCCTATGTGCCGGATCGCGAAGACTACGGACTGATTACCCTCGAAGCGCTGCAGGCGGGATGCCCGGTGCTCACCTGCAGCGACAGCGGCGGCGTTACCGAGCTGGTGACCCATGAACGCAACGGGCTGGTCACCGCGCCATCGATTGCGGCCCTCGGGGCCGGTATGCAGCGTATGGCCGAAGACGACGCCCTACGCGCCCGCCTGGCGGGCAATGCGCGCCAGAGCGTGTCCCACATCGACTGGCCCGCACTGGTCGCGCAGTTTTCCCGGCCCATGGCGCGCATCGCCGTGATCAACACCTTTTCTTTCCACCCGGCCAGGAGCGGCGGCCAGCTGCGCATGCGCCACCTCTACGGTGAACTGGCGCGGCGCGCCGATGTGCGCTGCGTGAATCTGGTGCCCGCGGGAAATCCCTGCCCCGAGCGCACGCTGGGGCCTGGTCTGGCGGAAGTACGCATACCCATGAGTGAGGAGCACAGCCGCTACCAGCTGTCCCTGGAGAGACGCCTCGATGCCTCCTGCTTTGATGTGGCGGCGCTGCTGCGACCGGAGCTGACACCCGCGTGGGTAGAGGCGGTCGAGGCCGCAGCGAGCTGGGCGGAGGTGATTGTCTTCAGCCATCCCTACGGATTCTCAGCGCTGCGCGAGCCCGGGGCAGCCCTCACGGTGTATGAAGCACACAATGTCGAGGCCGACCTGAAAGCCGGAATACTCGGCGCCGAGACGCCGGAACTGGCCGAGGTGCGCCGGCTGGAAGGCGAATGTGCGCGTCGAGCCGCCGCGGTGCTGTGTTGCAGCGCCGCCGACGGGGCGCGCCTGGGCGAACTTTACGCCCTCGACGCCAAACCCATAGTGGTATCGAACGGCGTGGAGGCGCAAGCCTACCCCACGCTCAGCGCCGAGCAGCAGGCGGCGGCGCGGGAGCGCCTCGGCGTGAGCGATAGCGCCCTGGCCCTGTTCGTGGGCAGCCTGCACGGACCGAACCTGGACGCGGCACTGCATATCGTCGATCTGGCGCGGGCGCGGCCCGACTGGCAGTTCTGCCTACTCGGCAGTGTCTGCGAGGCCGGGGCGCTGGCGCGCTCAAAACGCGACGGCACGCTGCCTGCCAACCTGCAGCTGATCGGGCGCGTCAATACGGCGGAATTGCGCGCCTGGCTGGCCGTCGCCAACGTGGGTCTGAACCCGATCAACAGCGGCTCCGGCACCAACCTGAAACTACTGGAATACGCCGCCGCGGGCCTGCCGATTCTCACCACACCCTTCGGTGGTCGCGGGGGGCTGCTGCACGCCGACGAGCACTTTCTCTCCAGAGAGCTGGGCGACTTCCCCCTCGCGCTCGATACGCTGCACCCGACACGGGTGGGATCAACCCGGCATCAGCGCGTTGCAGCGGCGCGCGACCGGGCGCAGAGCGCCGGTGACTGGCGCCAGATCGCCAGCGGCATGTGGAAGGCGCTGACGCCACTGCTATGCGAGTAATCCTCGCCGTCGATGCGATTTTTCCGCCACTCACCGGTATCGGCCGCTATGCCAGCGAGCTGGTAGCCGGACTACAGGGCCGGGAGGAGATGGAAAGCCTGCGTTTTTTCCAACACGGGCGTTTTGTGGGGCAACCGGCGCTGGCATCTACCACCGCGGGGCCAAAAAGCGCAGGGACCCCGGGCATACCGCTTGCGGCGCGGCTGCGCGCCGGCCTGGCGCGCAGCCCCCTGGCCGTGCGCGCCTACGGTGTGGTGGCCCCGCGCCTGGCGCAGTGGCGTCTGCGCGCCTATGCGGACCACCTGTTCCACAGCCCGAATTTTCTGCTACCCCCCTTTGCGGGTCCGGGCATCGCCACGGTGCACGACCTGTCGACAGTGCATTACCCGGCCTATCACCCGGCCGCCCGGGTGGCACTCATGAATCGCGCCATACCACAGGCGGTGGAGCGGGCCAGCGCGCTGATCACCCCATCGGAGGCCGTGCGCAGCGAAGTGATCGCGCACTACGGTGTGTCAGGGGAGCGTGTGCACAGTATTCCCATGGGCGTGGATGCGCGCTATGCGCCGCGCAGTGCCGCTGTGCTGGAAGCGGAGCTCGCGCCACTGGGACTACAAGCCGGCAGCTATTTACTGTGCGTGGCAACCCTCGAGCCACGCAAGAACATCGCCCGCCTGCTGGAGGCCTTCAGACAGCTTCCCGCGCCCCTGCGCCAGCGCTACCCGCTGGTATTGGCCGGGGGCCGTGGATGGCACAGCGATGAGGTGTACAGTACAATCCGCGACCTTTCGCACAGCGGCGAGGTACGCCACCTCGGCTACGTGCCGGAGGCCGCGCTACCGGCCCTGTATGCGGGGGCACGGCTATTCGCCTTTCCGGCGTTGTACGAGGGCTTTGGACTGCCAGTGCTCGAAGCGATGGCCAGCGGCGTGCCGGTTGTCACCTCCAACAGCTCATCGCTGCCGGAGGTGGCGGCTGAGGCGGCCCTGCTGGTTGACCCGCACGACAGCACGGCGATCGCCAGCGCACTGCAACGGGGTCTTGAAGACGAGGACTGGCGGCACACAGCCCGCGCCGCAGGCCTGGCACGCGCCGCACAACTTTCCTGGTCTCGCTGTGTCGAGACCACACTGGAGCTCTACCGCAGCCTCACACCATGAATAGCGCGCTGATCTGGAATTTTGCCCGTCAGGAACTCATAGACCGCTACGCGGGTTCCTCCCTGGGCTTTACCTGGGCTTTTATACAGCCACTGGTACTGCTGTTCATCTTCGTGGTGATATTCGGCAGCATCATGGGCTCGCGCCTGCCCGGCGTAGACAACAGCTGGGGCTACAGCATTTACCTGATCTCCGGCATGCTGCCCTGGCTGGCCTTCTCCTCCACCCTGGCACGCACCTCCACGGTGTTCACCGATAAGAAGCACCTGCTCTCCAAGGTCGGCCTGTCGCTGCCGTTGATGCCACTGTTTATTGTGCTGGCAGAGAGCATCACTTTTGTTATCGCCCTGAGCCTGTTCTTTATATTCCTGATCGTGCTGCAGGAGCCCTGGCGGCCCGAGGCCCTGATGCTGGTGCCGGTGTTTGCGGTGCAGCAGGCACTCGCCATGGGTCTGGGGCTGCTGCTGGGGACCCTCAATGTGTTTCTGCGCGATGTGCGCGAATTCGTTAATGTCTTTATCCAGCTGTGGTTCTGGGTGACGCCCATCGTATGGGTGCCGGGGATCGTCGGCGACGGCCTGTACGGCTACCTTTATTACATCAACCCGCTGGTGCCGCTCACGGAGGCCTACCACGCGATGTTTGTGGGCGAGCGCGGGCTCGACTTGCTGCCCCTGGGCCTGATCGCCTTACTGGCCCTGGTGCTGCTGGCCCTGGGCCTGTTCACAGTGCGCGCGCTGGAACGCGAAATCAGGGACACGCTGTGATTGAGGTCGAACAGGTTTCCAAGGCCTTCCGCCTGTACCGGCGGCCCATGGACCGCGTGCGCGAGCGGATCAGCGGCAAGCAACGACACCATCTGCACCAGGCATTGGACGACGTGAGCTTCAGGGTGCCATCGGGAGAGACCCTGGGCATCATCGGTCACAACGGCGCCGGCAAGTCGACGTTGCTGAAGCTGCTCAGCGGCGTGCTGCTCCCAGACAGCGGGACTATGCGCACGGGCGGGCGGATTACCGGCCTGCTCGAGCTGGGCACGGGCTTCAACTTTGAGCTCAACGGCGCGCAGAATATCCAGAACAACGGCCTGCTCATTGGCATGAGCCAGGCGGAGATCAACGAACAGCGTCAGGCGATCATCGAATTCTCCGAGCTCGGCGAGTTCATCGATGAGCCGGTGAAAACCTATTCCTCGGGTATGGTGATGCGCCTGGCCTTTGCCATTGCCATCCACGCCCGACCGGATACCTTTTTGGTCGATGAAGCGCTGGCCGTGGGCGATGCGCACTTTCAACAGAAGTGCTACCGCGCCATCCGTGACTTTCGCGCCGGTGGCGGCAGCATCCTGCTGGTCTCCCACGATCTGAACGCCATCAAGATGCTCAGCGATCAGGTGCTGCTGCTCAACCACGGGCGGCTATTTGATATCGGCGAGCCGGAAACGGTGGTCAACAGCTATAACTTCCTGGTCGCGCAGCAGGGCGACAGCAATGTGCTGATCAGCGGCGAGGGCGGCGGCACCGATTACGGTGATCGCCGCGCGGAAGTCACCGCGCTGGCGGTGCGCGGTGCCGATTCCCAGGGCAGTACCGTGAGCGCCGGCGAGCCCACGCGGGTGGGCATCGACTACCGGGTTAACGAGGCCCTGCCGGAGCTGACCGTGGGTATTCTGGTGCGCGACCGCTTCGGACAGGACATTTTCGGTATCAATACCTTCCTGCTCGGCGAGACCGTGCCCTGTGCAGAGGGCGACTGGCATATCGAATTTACCGTGCAGATGAACATCGCGCCGGGCAAATACTCCCTGACGGTGGCTCTGCACGCAGACGAGAACCATCTCGACACCTGTCACCACTGGCGCGATCTGGCCGGCGGCTTTGAGGTGGCGGGGGTGCGCGGCGCGCTATTTTCCGGCGTCTGCCGCCTGCCCACCGAGGTGCTAACGCACGCAGCCGTGGCAGACAGCGCTGAGAAGTCCTGATGATGGGCGCTGCGCTTTCCCAGCCTCACGCCCAGCCCCAAGTCCAGGCCCAGGCCACAGAAACAACAACACGGCTGCTCGTAGACGTCAGTCGCACCCTTGAGGCGGGCCTGCACAGCGGTATTCAGCGGGTGGTCCGGGGTCTGTACCGCGGTGCGCTTGCGCAAAGCGCTGCTTACAACATCAGCGTGCACGCGGTGCGCTGCGAGGGGCCGCACTGGATAGATGTGGGCGCGCTGCCCGCACACCCGCTGGAACAGGCCGCCCGCCCCGCGGGGCATGCAAGCGCACAAGCGGGCCAACGCATCCGGCCGCGCGCCGGCGATACGCTACTGCTGGCGGATGCCAGCTGGTACCTCGACCCCTGGCCCGCCGTGGATAGTGTGCTGCAGGCCGGGGGGAGGCTGCTGGGTTTTGTGCACGATCTCCTGCCCATGCAGCAGCCAGACTGGTTCAGGGCAGATGTAGCGGCGCGCTTCAAGCAACATCTGGAAGCGATGAGTGCACGCGCCGAGGGTTTGCTGGTGAGTAGCGAACACGTGGCCGCGCAGCTGCGGAAACTGCCCGGAAGCTGCGCCCCGGTCAGCGTTATCCCGCTGGCGGGCAGTCTGCAACAGGGGCCCTGCCCGGCAGAACCCCAGTGCGAAGTCGCTGCGCTGGCGCAGCAGGCGCCGTTTTATCTGGCCGTGGCCACTCTGGAGCCGCGCAAGAATCACGCGCTGATACTCGACGCTTTCAGCACCCTGTGGCGCGAGGGCTACGCAACACAACTGGTGCTGGTGGGCGCCGCCGGCTGGTGCAACGAACCCCTGCTGCAGCGCATCCGGGAGCACCCGGCGTTTGGTCGCCGCCTGCACTGGCTGCAAGGCATCGCTGATCCGCATCTGGTGGCCCTGTACCGCAGCGCCCGCGCCCTGCTGTATCTTCCGGAAGATGAGGGCTTTGGCCTGCCGGTACTGGAGGCGCGGGAACTGGGCTGCCCGGTAGTGGCCAGTGATATTGCGCCCCTGCGCGAAGCCGGCGGCGACTGGCCGCAGTACATCCAGCCCGGTGATCCCGACGCGCTGCTGCGCCTGCTGCGCCAAACGGAGGCCGCAGCGCCTCTGAGCCCGCAGTACACTGATCAGCAGTACACTGATCAGCACGACACTGACCGGCAGTATCGGGCACCGGCCGACACGCTGCGCGACTGGCGCGTTGTCGCCGCAGAGTTGCTGCAGACCGCGGGCCTGTCGCGGCGCGCGGTAACGATGCCCGGCGTCGAGTCGCGCCTGCTGGCGGCCGGCGCAAGAGAAAGCACGCGAGATACGCCAGCTGCGGGCAACACACTGAACCACCCAGGGAGGCGTTATGGATGAGCAAGCGAACATCGATACGCTGATTACGCGTATCCGCAGCGAAGCGCAGCGCCCGGAGTACCAGGTAGCCGAGCTCGAACCGCTGGAGCCGCTGGGCCCGGTCCCTGCGCTCAGTTCGCCCTCCCCGGGCGGGCGCGAAACACATCATTCTGGCCCGCCGCCGGAGGATGGGCCGCCCATCGCGCCAATACCAGAGCCGCGCTGCGTCGACGATTTTCTGGTTATCCCGCACGACGAGGAGTTTCTCGAGCAGGCCTACCAGATCATGCTCGGGCGACCGGCGGATGCGAGCGGTGAGCAGTACTACAGCGAGAAGCTGAGCGCCGGCTTTGGGCGCACCTTTGTGCTCGCGGCGCTGGCGGCGGCGCGCGAACCCGGCGCCTATAGGGCCGAGATGAGCGGCATGGGGCTGTCCTCTGCGGTCTACTATCTGTGGGGCGGACTGCGCCTCGTCGGTCTGGAATTTATCGGTCGCGGGACCAGCGCAGCCTACTACCGACGCCGCCAGCGGCGCCTGATGCGCTCGGAATACGCACTCACACTGCTCAACCAGCGCGGCGCGGTGGCCAGCCTGGCGGCGCAGCTGAATGGCGCCCGGGACAGCGCAAGATCCCTGGGCGAGGCGGCGCAGGGAGATCGCGAGCAACTGGTGCAGCTCCAGCAACGGGCCACGGAGCTGCGCGAGCAGCAGGACGCGGTTCGGCAGGACACGCAGGCCATGCAGGCGCGTCTCGATCAGCAGGACAGTTTTGTGCGCGCACAACTCGCTGACAATGAAGTGCGCTCGCCGGAAGTGGCGGCGCAACTGGATGCCTATTACGACGCTTTTGAAGCGCACTGCCGGGGCAGCGAGGAAGATATCCGCGCATCCCAGCACCACTATCTGGAGACGATCACCGCGCTGCCCGAGGCGCTGTGGGCCCTACCGGTGATCGACCTCGGTCCCGGGCGAGGCGAGTGGCTGGCATTGCTGCGCGACGCGGGCTTTCCGGCGCTGGGCATCGACACCAGCGCCACCTTCGCCGCCTACTGCAACGGCAAGGGCCTCAAGGTCATCGAGGGCGACGCGGTAGAAGTGTTGCGCCAGCAGCCGGCGCGGAGTGCCGCTGCCGTTAGTGCTTTTCATCTGGTGGAGCATCTCCCCTTCACTGTGCTGTTCCAAATGCTCGAGGAAGCCCGGCGTGTTCTCGTCCCCGGCGGACTGCTGCTGCTAGAAACACCCAACCCGGAAAACGCGCTGGTGGGCAGCCACACCTTCTACCACGACTTCACGCACCGGAACCCGGTAACGCCCACGGCGCTGGAGTTTCTGGTCGGCTATATCGGCTTTGAGGACATTGAGCTGCGCCGGCTGCACCCCTACGAAGAAACTGCCTACATCCGGGAAGACACCCTGGCGGCGGAGCGCCTGAACGGCCATCTCTATGGACCGCAGGACTTTGCGCTGATCGGCAGAGTGCCGGGCGGCGCGGAAGAGCCCGCTGTCGCGGAGGATTCTGCCGGAGAGCAGAGCGAGCCCGCCGAGCCTGCCGAGCCTGCCGAGCCTGCCGAGCCTGCCGAGCACATTGAACAGCCCGCCAGCGATGCGGATGCGGATATAGAGGTAATTACTGAGAGCGCGTTGCTCGCCGGCGGTGACAGCGAAGAGCCTGTGGCAAGCGAGGACGAGGGCCCTGACGCCGATGCCCATGAATCGCCGGCGCCCTGAACCATGCAGCTGATCGTCACGGGCTGTCTGGCGCCCTTCCTCGGGGGCGGTGCGCGCTACCACCTCGCCGGACTGGTGCAGCAGCTGCGCGAGCGCAGTTGCCGGGTGGAAACCGTGCTGTTGCCCTTCCAGTTCCAGCCTGAAGAGCAAATTGACGGGGTCATGCAGTTTGCCGAGCAGCTCGATCTGAGCCGGCCCAACGGGCAGCCCGTGGATCGGGTCATCAGCCTGCAGTTTCCCGGCTACGGTGTGCAGCACCCAAAGCACATCGTCTGGCTGATGCATCAGCACCGGGCAGCCTACGAACTGTTCGACGCGGCGACGGCCAGCGACAGCCAGCGCGCCTTTCGCCAGCGCGTACAAGACTTCGATCGGCGCACTCTGGGGCGCGCCAGCGTGCGTTTCGCCAACTCCCCGCGCGTTGCGGAGCGTCTCTCAGACTTCCTGCAGCTGGATGCGGAGCCGCTCTATCATCCGCCGCCCCTGGCCGACGAGTATCGCTGTGAGACGGCGGAGCCCTTTGTGTTCTACCCCTCGCGGTTAGAGAGCCTGAAGCGCCAAGATCTGCTGATCGAGGCCATGGCCCTGGTGCCGGAACCCGTGCACCTGCTGCTGGCCGGCACCGGCGGTCAGGAGGCGCGCTTCAGGGAACTGGTCAGGGCGCGCGGGCTTGAGCAGCGCGTGCGCTTTCTCGGTGAAATCAGCGAGTCCGAGAAGGTCGCTTTCTATGCGCGCTGTCGCGCCGTGTGCTTCCCGACCTTCGACGAGGACTACGGCTACATCACTCTCGAAGCCATGCTATCGGGCAAAGCCGTCATCACCTGCACCGATTCCGGCGGGCCCCTGGCCTTTGTCCAGGACGGGGAAACCGGCCGCATCGCCCTGCCCACGGCTGAATCACTGGCGCGGGCTATCAGCGATGTGTGCGCCAAACCGACCACCGCGGAACGCATGGGTCGTGCGGGACGCGCACGCTACGCGGCGCTGAACATCAGCTGGGACCACACCATCGAGCGCCTGCTCACGGACTAGGCTTCGCCACCGCCCCTCGCCACCCCTATGCTGACGGATCAGGGCCCTGCGCAAACCGCCCCGGTGCTGGCTATAAGTCCCTGTACGCGGAGCTGAAACTCTTCGCTGTCAAGAAAGGCCAGACGCACTTCGTCCCGGCTCCAGCTGCCGCTGTCCAGGGCATTTATCCAGAACCGCACCCCGATCAGCTCACCGCCGCGGCGCAAAACCGCGTTGTAGAGATCGGCGACATAGCCTGCATTGGAGCGATTGCGCGTTCGGTACTCATCGCTGTCGATGAACTGCCCGGTCATGTTGGCGGCGACCTCCGCAACGAGAAGCTCAGACTCCTGCGCCGCGCACTGCGCCGCGCGGTAGACCTCCAGCCAATAGGCGAAACCATCCTCGTCGGGCAGGCGCGCGAGCATTCCCCGGTACAGGTCCATCACCGCATTGAGTTCGGGCGCCACCGCTGTGCTGCCAAACAGGGCCTGGGTGAAGCCGACGAACTCCGCGGAAAACATAAAGGATACGAGCACCACATCCCGGGGCATGCCCTGTTGCAGCTGTCCCAGCCAGAAGGCGAGGCCATCCGTATCGGCCGCGCGACTGAAAAAAGTGCGGTACAGATCCTCCAGGAACGCCTCATCGCTGCGCGCGAAAGCCAGATACTCAACACTGTTGAAGAAGTTCTGGGCCATGGTGTACCAGACCTCGTTGCTATCGGCACCGAGCGCCTGCACCCGGCTGTACTCGCCCTCCCAGAAGGCCCGGCCCGGGGCATCCGGCAGCCGGCCGAGGATGGCGCTGTAATAGTGGGTAAACAGCGAGGCTTCACCCGCCCCGGCCAGCAGCACCGAGTAATCACCCGCATCGCTTTGCAAACTCAAAACGCCCTCAACAGCGCCTGCGGATTGCGGGCTATAGCGCAGCGTGAGCGCGCAGCTTTGGCCGGGGTTCAGCACCAACGGCAGCGCCGTGCAGCCAGAATTATCGAGGGCAAAGGGTGTATCGACCACAACTCCCTCGAGCAACACCGCACGGTCGCCGTCGCTGAGCAGCTCAAGAGAGAGCGGCAGCGACAGGGTACCCAGGGACTGCGGCGCAAAATCGAGGCGCGCGGGCTGCAAGGACAGGGAGCCCATAGGCTCCGGCACTGCCGCAAAGTGGGCACTGACCTGCAGGTCTCCAGAGAGCGTCACCATGCAGCTGCCTGTGCCCGTGCAGGCACCATCCCAGCCGGCGAACTCGGCGCCTTCAGAGGCTTCGGCGCTGAGGCTGATCACCGTGCCGGCAATAAAGCTCTGCGCGCAACTCGCGCCGCAGCTGATACCCGCCGGGTTGCTGACCACAATGCCGGTGCCCTCACCGACGGCACTCACCGAGAGGGAGTAGATCAGCGACGGACTCAACCACTGCTCCAGGTCGCCCTGCACATAGCTGCGCTCAAAGCGCCCAAAGGCGTTGGCGCCACCGGGATTACTGCAGCTACTGGTGCCACCCCAGAGGGTGCCGAGTATCTGCTGACCGTCATCACTGAAAATCGCCGAACCACTGCTTCCGGTTTCCGTGGTGCCCAGGGTCAGGCGCACGTCCATAAAGTTGGCCTCCGGGTGATTTTCGCGGCGGCTGCTGCAGACAAAACCCTCCCCGGCCAGGATGCAGCGCTGAAAGCCGGTGATGTAACCCTCGCTGATCTTTTTCAGGTCACCGCGGGGATGGTGGATCATACTGACCAGTTGGTCCTGTGAGGGCGCCTGCGTTGACCAGCCCGCGTACACGGCGCCCGTTGGCGGCAGCTCGTTCAGGCGCATAAAGGAGGCGTCGGTGTCGGTACTGTTGTAGAGCAGGGCTGCACCGCCGCCAAGACGCACATGGTCGCCGCGCAGGGACCCGCTGTTACAGGCGGTGGATTCGTAGAACCAGTAGCTGGTCAGGGTGGACGCGGCGGTCTGGGAATTAACACAGTGATTGGCGGTGAGGAAATACGGCGCGCCGGAGCCGACGCTGTCATTGAGCAGCGTGCCGGAACACAGATAGCTGGTGCCGCCGTCAACGTAGGTGATGCGGGCGACGCTGTCGCGCGTGGGCTCCCAGGCAGCGGAGCACACGGCATCCAGACTGCAGCTCTGCGCCTCGCCCACGCGCGGCATGAGCAGGTCGCTGGACCCGCTGTCCGGTGAATACACCAGATGCGACAGGCGGCGGGCGCGCACGCGCAGTTGTGCGGGCTCCACACCCGGCGCGAGATACACCTCCATGGCGAGGCGCTCACCCTCCACCAGCGGCGACCAGTAGGTTCTCGCATCCGGGCCGCGCTCTCCCTGCGCAGCGTTCGCGGCGAGCGCCGCGAGAATGTCGTCCCCAGGCACCGTGTCGACGCGCGCCAGGGCCGCGTCCCGCGCGGTGTTCCCGGACGTGCCAGCCCGATCGTCCGGACTGTAAAAGGACAGCCGAGTGCCCTTGGGAAGGCCCACCACCAGCAATCCCAGACGCAGGGCCATGGCCTGCTCAGACGCGACTTCCAGAGTGCCTGCATGGGCCCCATCCGGGAGCCGGCGCCAGCTCATGAGCGCC
>JBLIIW010000054.1:0-19667 GCA_047635315.1 Halieaceae bacterium
CGACCTATCTGGTCGACAAGGAACGGGCTGCTGCTGCGACTGAGTCCTGATTGGCCCTGCGGGACCGCGATCGCGGTCCCCCCGCCTCCACCCTCGCCCGGAGAGTTACCTACATACCGTTTGTGTAGGTCTCCAGCGAACCTTTCCCGCTCGCCCTGATCTGCTTAAAAGCCAGGCCGTATTCGCGAAGCATCGCGAGGCAATAGCTCAGGCGGGCATGCAGATAGTCATGTGCCTCGGGTTTATTCTCCGCCTTGTTTTCGTTGAAGACCGACCCGACATTGCGCACCAGGAGATGTTCCGGCAGATAGCAGATACGGCTGTTCTTGTAGCTGCTCATACGCAGCTCGGCGACCGGATAGGCGCCTCCTCCCGCTCCTCCGGAGACACTGATGATCAGCGCCGGTTTGTGCGCCAGCTCGCCGCTGCCGGGCCACAGGAGGAAAAAGTTCTTTAGCCCCGCCGGCACCATACCGTGCCACTCAGGGGTCACGATGATAAAAGCGTCACAGCTGATCAGTTCACGACGCAACTCGCCCAGGGCCTCGTCCCAGCTGGCATCGCCACGCCAGAGCCCCTCGTCCCAGAACGGTAGGGGGTTGCCCGCCAGTGCATAGACAAAGACCTCATCGCACAGTCCCTGCAACTGTAACTGCCCCGCTGCGTAGCGGGCGACTTTCTCGCTCTGCGATTGCTCCCGATGGCTGCCACTGACGATGCCGATCTTCATGTTGTTCTCTCCCTTTTTCGATGCTGGATGGTGACGGGCGCCATGGCGCTATGCCGTTTCCAGCCAATTGCAAACAGCCCCTGCGCGATAACGACGAGCAGCAGCATGATGATGATCATCGGCAGCGGGGTGGTACCTAATGCGAGGCCTACGCCGGCGGTGGTCAGCGCAGCGAGACCCATCTGCAGGAACCCGAACAGCGCTGAGTTGGTGGCGGCAATCGCGGGGAAGTGCTCCATAGCCATGGCCATAGCATGGGGAAAGACCAGGCCCATGGCAGCGGCAAAAAAGGTCATGGGCACGACCAGTGCGGCTACAGAGGAGGGCATGGCGATGTGCATCAGCAGCATAGCGGCGCAGGCCCCAACAGCGAGCAGTCCGCCGCCGAGCAGCACATCCCGCGGTGATCGGCGCAGGGACAGACGCGCACTGATCGCGCTACCGGCTACGTAGCCAATGACCGTGGTGAGGAAGATCAGCCCGAAATACTCGATCGGCACCCCCAGCATGTTGATGAACACGAAACCTGAGCAGGCGATATATGCCATCAGTGCGGCATAGATCAGAGCGCTGCCCAGGGCAACGGGTAGAAAAATCGGATCGCGAAGTAGTAATAGATAATTTCGCCCGATCTGCGCCGGATGCAGACTCTGTTTCATCGGTAGGGTTTCCGGCAGGCGGTAAAAGACAATCCACAGGACCATCAGCCCGTAGAGCCCAAGAAACACGAACACACTGGGCCAGGCCACCCAGCGCAGCAGAATTCCCCCCATCCCGGGCGCTATGGCCGGCGCCAGGGCCATCATCATGGCGATGATGGACAGGGCTCGCGCCGCGCCGCGTGGACCGAAAACATCGCGGGTGATGGTGCGTGCGAGAGTCGGCCCCACACAGGCACCCAAGCCCTGAACAAAGCGGAACAGGGTTAGCTGTTCCACAGTTTGCGACAGCGCACAGCCTGCGGAGGCGACCACAAAACATGCTGTTCCGAGCAGTAGCAGCGGTCGACGGCCATAGCGGTCGGCCAGCGGGCCGCAGGCGAGGTGAAACACGCAGAAGCCCCACAGATAGGCACTGAGCGTGAGGTGCATCTGCAGGATGTCGCTATTGAAAGCTGCCTGCATGGCGGGCATCGCCGGCAGGTACATATCGACGCTGAGTGGTCCCAAAGCCACGAGCGCAGCGAGGAATACCAGCGTGACGCGGGAGTCTGGATTAAGGGGTGGCGGGTGCATGGCGGCGCTATGTTACATGAGCTTTGTGCCGGCGGCAGTCGCCAGCGGCAGTCGCGGGAGTTACATTAGCTTCTTACAAGGAGGAAGCATGCGCTGGTTCATACTGATAAGCGGTTTGCTGCTGGTGGTTACGGGACTGTATCTTCGCTGGCAGGAGCCGCCTGCGGGGCCCCTGTTCCTGAAGACTGATATGCAGACCCGGCGCATGACGCCCAGCGGGCCCGGGGTCGGTGGTATTTCGCCTGCGGGAGCGCAGGTCTGGCTGGGGATCCCCTACGCGGCGCCGCCGGTCGGGGACGCTCGCTGGCGTGCGCCGGGGCCGGTGCAGCCCTGGCGCAGACCGCGAGAATTCCTGAGCTTTGGCGATGTCTGTCCGCAGTTTGCCAGTCGTCTTTCCGCATCGACCGCAGACCCGGGAACGCTCATAGGTGATGAGGACTGCCTCTCACTGAATGTCTTTGCTCCGCGGGGAGCCACCGCCGATGCCGGTCTGCCCGTAATGGTTTTTGTGCACGGCGGCGGCAACACAATGGGCTCTGCTATTCCCTACGACGGTTCAGCCTTTGTGCAGGAGCAGGGGGTCCTCATGGTGACCCTCAATTACCGTCTTGGACCCCTCGGCTGGTTCAGCCATAGCGCCTTGCGCGGCACGGCGGAAACCTCCGAAGACGCATCGGGCAATTTTGGGCTGCTGGATATCGTGCAGGCACTGCGCTGGGTGCAACGCAACATCGCCATCTTCGGGGGTGATCCACAGCGCGTCACGGTTTTTGGCGAGTCCGCGGGCGGGCGCAATATCTATTCACTGCTCGCCGCACCGCTAGCCGGCGGTTTGTTTCACGGCGCCATTATCCAGAGCGGAATGCCCGGTACCGTTACCCTGGAGCGTGCAGAGAATCCGGTGGATGCGCCCCAGCCCGGTCACCCCCACGGATCCCACGAGTTAATTCTTGACTGGTTGCAAGGTTCAGCCCCCGCTATCACCCGCAGCCAGGCCCAGGCGCGGCTGGCGCATACCGCCGATGGGGACATCGCCACGTTTATGCGCGGCCTGGACATTGGCGCGTTGCTCGCGCCCGTAGCCAGCGACACCGGGCTGTATCGAGCTCCCACGCTGTTTCGGGACGGCAAAGTGCTTCCAGCAGAGCCACTGTCGGAGGTGTTCAGGGATCCCGCGCGCTGGCACCGAATGCCCCTCATTGCCGGAACCAATCGCGATGAAATGAAGCTGTTTCTGGCGCTGGGTGAACAACATACGCGCAAGCGTTTCGGGCTTATTCCCGCGCCGCGTGACAGCGCGCGTTATGAACGATTGAACACCTATCACAGCGACTACTGGAAGGCGGCCGGTGTGGATCTACCGCTGGGGAGCATGCAGGCCTCAGACCCCGATCTGCCGCTCTTCGCCTACCGCTTTGATTGGGATGATACGCGCAGCAATTGGCTAGTGGACCTCCCGGCCCTGCTCGGGGCCGGCCATGCCCTGGAGCTGGACTTCCTGTTTGGACCTCTTATCAGCAGGGTTATCCCCGGAGTTTTCTACCCGGGCAATCGGGCCGGCCGTGAGCAACTCGGTGGCAGCATGCGAGATTACTGGGCGGGCTTTGCCTACAGCGGCACCCCGGGGAGTGGTCGCAGCGCCGGGCAGTCCGCCTGGCCGCGCTGGCAGGCTGAAAACCCCATGCTTATGCTGCTCGATGAGTCGGGTGATGGCGGGGTACGCCCGGAGTCTATCGGACTTTCTGTGGAGGCAGTGAAGTCCAGGCTCAAAGCTGAGGCCGCGCTCCCCGAACGCCTCACCTGCGCGCTTTACGTGGATCTCTTCCTGGATAACAACGGCATGGCGGAACTCTTTGATGCCCGGGAATACCAGGCGCGGGGCTGCGCGCAGTTTACCTCCTGGTCACTCGCCGGGATGTCTCGCTGAGGCGCTGAAAGGGCACCGCTTTTTGGCGGCCGAGCGCGCGCTCAGCTTGCGCCGCGTATGTGTTCCAGGGGCAGCGCCGTGCGCTGCACGACACGCCGTAGTACGAAGCTTGAACGCACCCCGGATACGCCGGGTATGCGCGTCAGCCTGCCGAGCAGGAAACGTTCGTAATAGGCCATATCCGGCACTACCGCCTGTATGAGGTAATCGGAGTCCTGACCGGTTACTACGGAGCACTGGATGACTTCCGCATAGTCGCGCACGGCCGCCTCAAACGCTTCGAAACGGTCGGGCGTATGGCGATCCATACTGATATTGATAAACGCCGTGAGGGCCAGGCCGAGTTGCTCCTGGTCCAGCAGCGCGACGTGGCCGCGGATCAGCCGGCTTTCCTCAAGTCGTTTTACGCGGCGCGCACAGGGCGTTGCTGAAAGGCCCACCGCGTCTGCAAGATCGAGGTTACTGATACGCGCATCTTCCTGCAGGCGCTCGAGAATACGCCGGTCGGTGCGGTCGAGTCGTAGGGTTGTCATCGCCAAGGCCCTCTACAAAAGTGAATGTAATAAGAGAGTTTAGTGTAAATTACTTAAAATATTAGTGAAAAAAACTAATATTTTACCGTTATAGCGGGAAGTTTGCAGTTTTTCACTCACACACTGCGCCTATACTGTTCGTCACTGGTGCTCACGTTGTCCGGATGCCCGCTGCCTATCCTGCAGCTCGCGTTGCGCAACGCCCACAAGGCAGCTCTGCCGGGCAACGTCGCCAGCCCCCATTTTCCTCGGGCTACCCTGTCCCGGTGTGTACAAGGGCCAGCTACCAGCCGATTAAAGCGCAGAAACAGCACAGCACAGCAATACGCTAGGCGCAGGCACTGCCAGGCACCGTACAGAGGATTTAGCATGAACCGCTTCGACCACAGACGCTATCGCGCCGTTCCGCCCGTTCCCATGAGCGCCCGCCGCTGGCCGGACGCACAGATCCGCCGCGCACCGCACTGGTGCAGTGTTGATTTACGCGATGGTAATCAGGCGCTGATTGAGCCGATGACCCGGGCGCAGAAATCGCGCATGTGGGATCTGCTGGTTAAACTCGGTTTCAAGGAAATCGAAGTGGGCTTCCCCTCGGCCTCGGCGCATGACTTTGCTTTTGTCCGCGACCTGATTGAGAACAATCGTATCCCCGCCGATGTGACGATCCAGGTTCTCACCCCGGCTCGTGAGGAACTGATTTCCCGCACCTTTGAATCTCTGGAGGGCGTGCCGCGCGCAATCGTGCATGTCTATAACTCAACGTCCACGGTGCAGCGGGAGCAGGTGTTTGGCCTCGATCGGGCCGGCATACGGGATATCGCCGTCAAGGGCGCGCACCTTGTGAAAGACTATGCAGCCCGCTATCCGGACACCCGCTGGACCTTCGAGTATTCCCCGGAGAGCTTTACTGGCACCGAGCTCGATTATGCGGTGGAAGTTTGCGACGCCGTTACGGCAGTCTGGAAGCCGACGCCGGACAACAAGGTGATCCTCAATCTCCCGGCCACGGTCGAAATGAGCACGCCGAATGTGTATGCGGACCAGATCGAGTGGTTCTGCGATCACCTGGCGCGACGTGACAGTATTCTTGTCTCACTGCATACGCACAACGACCGCGGCTGCGCCGTAGCCGCCGCAGAGCTGGGCGTCATGGCCGGTGCGGATCGGGTTGAGGGCACCCTCATGGGCAACGGTGAGCGCACCGGCAACATGGACATCATCACCATGGCCATGAATCTCTACAGCCAGGGGATTGACCCTGCACTGGATCTCGCGGCGATGGATGAAATTATTCAAACCGTGAAGGCCTGCACGCAGTTACCGGTTCACCCGCGGCATCCCTATGCTGGTGAACTGGTGTTCACGGCATTTTCCGGCAGTCACCAGGATGCGATCAAGAAGTGTCTGGCTCGCCGTGGGGATGACCAACAGGCCGCCTGGGAGGTCGCCTACCTTCCTATTGATCCCGCCGACATCGGGCGCTCCTATCAGGAGGTGATCCGCATCAACAGCCAGTCCGGCAAGGGTGGTGTGGCCTACGTTATGTACGCCGACCACGGCTACGATCTGCCGCGCTGGCTGCAGATCGATTTTTCCGCAACCGTGCAGAGCTATGCGGAGGATTCGGAGGGTGAAGTGGATTCAGCCTCTATTTATGCACTCTTTGAGAGCACCTACCGGCCGGAGAATCCGCACTGGCGTCTCAGTGATTATCAGATCAGCCGGTCTGACAATGTCGATTCACTGCAGATCACTGTGGATGAGAGCGGCCGCAAGCATCAGCTCAGCGGTACCGGAAACGGTGTAGTGGCCGCATTCGTCGATGCCATGCAGCGCTTTGTAGGCAAGTCCATCGTGTTGGTTGAATACAGTGAACACGCCCTCTCGCACAGCGCGGACGCCGAGGCCGTATGCTATATACAGCTGAATATCGACGGCGAGCGCAGCTGCGGTGTGGGCCGCAGTCACGATATCGTACAGGCCTCACTGCTGGCGATTCTCGGTGCTATCAGCCGCTCACAAGCCGCTGCGGGAACCAGTGCTGCAGCTTGAGCCAGCGCGGCCCTTTGCGGGTCAGTACGGATGGCGCCTGAAATAGTCCCCCGCCGCGGCCATTACCCGCGGCGCCAGGATGAGTGAGCTGATCATGGTGGGGATGGCCATCAGTCCGTAGCATCCGGAAATAATATTGAACACCACATCGATGCTGACGCTGGCGCCAAACACTACTGCGGCGACGAAAAACCAGCGAAAGTGGTGTTGATATTCTGCGCCCACGAGAAAACCGAAGCATTTGGCGCCGTAGTACCAGCCCGTGAACATTGTGGTCGTGCTCAGGATCAGGGCGACGAAGCCCAGGGACACGACCCCGACCACACCCATCTCCCCGGCAAAAGCATTCGCGGTCAGGGTAATTCCCGACAGCTCCCCGGGGGCCCGCCACTGGTCCGTAAGCAGGATGACCAGCGCGGTGCAGGTACAAATCAGCAGCGTGTCTATTACCGGGCCGAGCATGGCTACCAGACCCTCGCGCACCGGTTCGCTGGTGCGCGCGGCGCTGTGGGCCATGACTTCCGTGCCGACCCCCGCCTCATTCGAGAACGCCCCGCGGCTGATGCCGATCAGCATGACCCCGATAAAGCCCCCGCCCACCGCTTTCGGGGTGAACGCCTCGCTGATGATCGATGCGAGTACACCCGGTACCAGGGACAGGTTGCCAAGAATGACATAGAGGGTCATGAGCAGGTACACCACCACCATGATCGGCAGTGCTGTTACGGCGACTTTTGCCACGCGGGGCAGGCCTCCGAAAATAACCGCGGCGACAACGCAGGCGATCACGCAGCCCGTGAGCGGCCCGGCCCAGGGCGGCGCCGCGCCGTTGAACATCGTATCGCCAACCAGGGCAGTGAGCTGGTTGGCCTGGAAAATAGGCAGCGTGCCGACTACGCCGGCCAGGGAAAACAGTATGGCGAGCGGGTAAAAGCGTCGCGGCAGGGCCTCGCGGATAATATACATGGGCCCGCCCTGCACCTGTCCGAGGCTGTCCGTGCCGCGGTACATGACGCCCAGTGTGCAGGTAAAGAATTTAGTGGCTACGCCAACCAGCGCGCTGATCCACATCCAGAAAACAGCGCCAGGGCCCCCGGCGACGATGGCCAGCGCCACCCCCGCCACATTCCCCAGACCCATGGTGCCGGACAGTGCCGCCGCCAGCGCTTGCGCGTGGCTTACCTCACCGGGCTCGTCGGGCGTGTCATGGCGTCCCAGCATGATCCCAACTGCGTGAGCAAAGTGCCTATAGGGCAGGCCCCGTGAAATCACGACGAAGAACAGGCCTCCCCCGAGCAGTAGCGTTACCAGGGGGGTGCCCCAGACCAGATCGACAAAGCGCTGTGACAGTTCTTCGAGGCTGAGCATTCGCTGTATCCGCAGCAAACGGGGACCTTAGCACAGGGCCAGACTGATCCATCTGGAGTTACTATGGCGTACGACTGCTGACTGCTGGAGTTGTGTACATGAGTATCGCGCCATTTCATCTGGCCCTGCCCGTCGATGATCTCGATGCGGCCGCGCATTTTTACGGGAGCGTGCTCGGCTGCCCGCGCGGTCGCTCATCCGAGCGGTGGATCGATTTCGACTTCAAGGGTCATCAGCTGGTCGTACACCGTGTCAGGGCCGAGCAGCTGCCCGCTGTTGCCCGCAATCCCGTGGACGGCGAGGGCGTACCCGCCAGCCATTTTGGTCTGGTAATGGACTGGGACGAGTGGGATGCCCTGCAGGACCGACTCCGCTCCGAGCATATCGCGTATGCGATAGAGCCGGTGACGCGTTTTGCCGGTCGCCGCGGCGAGCAGCGCACCTGCTTCGTTCGCGATCCCGCGGGTAATCATTTGGAGTTCAAGTGCTTTCGCAACCCGGAGATGCTCTTTGCGAACGATGGTCTTGATTACCTCTGACGGTCATCCGCAGCGCCCGATGCAGCGGCATGCAGCGGCTGTACGCGCGCTGCTGTTGTGCCTCGGGGTTGCCCTGCTCAGCGCCTGCTCTTCCACCACCTTTGTCTACAACCGTCTGGATTTTCTTCTGCCCTGGTATCTCGAGCGCTATGTGGATCTGGAGAGTGATCAGTCGCAACGCCTGGACGCCCGACTCGAACCCCTGCTGGCCTGGCATCGTCGCGATGAGTTGCCGCGCTATATCGAGTTGATTGTACAAGTCGAGGCAACGTTGGATGAGCCCCTTAGCCGCGAGCGTGTCGCGGGGCTCGCTGACGACTTTGAGGAGGCCTGGTATCGACTGCGTGATCGTGGTCTCGAGGAGCTGCTGCTTATGGGTGCCAGCCTGAGCGACCGTCAGATCGAGGAGTTTCTGGCGAAGCTACAAAAAAAACAGGAGAAATACCAGCGCAAGTACCTCGATCGCGATGACGTCACCTACGCGGACGATGCCTTTGATAATCTGCGCGAAACGCTTGAGGACTACCTCGGCCGGCTGGACCGCGCACAGCGCGATCGTCTGCTTGTGGCCGCCGGTACGCTGCAGCGCTCAGATAGGCTGTGGTTGAGCGAGCGAGCGGCCGGGATAGCCATGCTTACGGGGGAGCTGCGCCGAGAGCCGGGTTGGCAGGGGCGTATTCGCGATGCCCTGGGGGGATGGGAGCAACAGCTTGATGCGGGCACCGTGGCCATTTATGAGCACAACAGCATGCGCGTGCAGGAGGCTATCGCCGAGGTGGTAAATACCCGCAGTGACCGGCAGAACCAGCGGCTTCGCCGCCGACTGGCGGAGCTTCGTGAAGACCTGCTACAGCTGAGCACGGCCCGGGACTCGGCTGGCAGCTGAGCCGCAATATCAGCAGTTGCGAGAGAGTGTTTTGCGGAACACTTTTGAGTTGCGCTGCAGATTGTAAAGTTGCTGGCGAGCCGGCGGCAGCGCATCCAGGTCCGCGGCCTCGAAGCCCTGCTCGATAAACCAGTGCGCGGTTTGCGTGGTCAGTACGAAAACTTCATCCAAGCCCAGTGTCCGGGCCTCCGCTTCCAGCTCCTCCAGCAAGCGCTGCGCCCGGCGCTCGCCGCGGTATTCCGGGTAGGAGACGATACAGGCGAGTTCGCCGCTGCCCTGCTCCGGAAACGGATAAAGGGCCGCGCAGGCAATGATGCGGCCGTCGCGCTCGAGGATTCGAAAGCGCCCGATTTCAGCTTCCAGAAGCTCCCGGGAGCGCTTGAGAAGGACACCGCTTTGCTCCAGCGGGGCGATCAGGTCGATAACGCCGCCGACATCATGGATGCTCGCCCAGCGCGACTGCTCATACGGCCGGCTGGCAACCATGGTCCCCGAGCCGTCGGTGGTAAACAGCTCTGCGAGCAGTGCATCGCGGTTTCGGTAGCTGACGATATGACAGCGAGGCACACCGGCTTCGCAGGCGTTGGAGGCGACTTGCAGAAGCTCGGCCTCGGCCCTGTTCTCGGCTCTGATCGCGGCACGTTCGCCCGCGACGCACTGTCGCACCAGGCCCCGCTGCGTATCGTGTACGCCGTCGCTGGCACCGAGAATAATCAATTTTTCCGCATCGAGAGCGCGCGCTGCGTTGATTGCCACATCGGCCAGCGTCAGGTTGAAAACCTCGCCCGTGGGCGAGTAGCCCAGTGCCGAGAGTAGCACCAGATTGCCGCTGTCCAGCTGTGCGCGAATACCGCTGGCGTCGATACGCCGGACGCGCCCGGTTAGCTGAAAGTCTGTTCCCTGCACCACGCCAAGGGGCTGCGCGACCACAAAGTTCCCGGAGCAGACCCGCAGTTTGGCACCCTGCATGGGCGAGTTGGGCAGGCCCATGGACAAGAGCGCTTCCAGCTCAATGCGCTGGGCACCAATGACGGCCTGCAGTAGGGGGATATGCTCCGCTGTGGTTATGCGCTTGCCGTTTTCGAACTGGCTTTCCAGCTCCGCGGCCGCAAGACGGCGGTCGATTTGTGGGCGACTGCCATAGACCAGGACCAGACGCACCCCAAGACTGCTGAGCAGGGCAACATCCTGCAGCAACCCCGCTAGGGCATTGTCCTGGCCAACCTCACCGGGAATCATGACCAGGAAGGTCGCGCCCCGATGCAGGTTGATATAGGGAGCTGTGTTGCGGAACCAGGCTATCGGCGCGCTGCTACTAGTTGTCACGTGGTATGTCTCGTACGATCAGCCTGCAAGGCTAGCAGAAACAACGCTCTGCGCTCACTGTCAGCTAAAAATTCCGCGTAGCGTATAAAAGAAAATGATCGCCAGCACGGCTCCGGCTGGCAGGGTAATCAGCCAGCTTAGAAAGATGGATCCGATGACCCGCAGGTCGATAGCGGCGATGCCCCGCGCGAGGCCCACACCAAGCACGGCGCCTACCAGCGTATGGGTGGTAGAAATGGGTAGGCCGGTGGCCGAGGCGATGACTACCGTGGAGGCTGCGGCGAGCTCTGCTGCAAAGCCGCGCGACGGCGTCAGTTCGGTGATTTTTCGCCCCACCGTGGCAATTACCTTCCAGCCGTAAGTAACCAGGCCCACAACAATACCCAGGGCACCGATGAGCAGTATCCACGCGGGCATGGCGCCGGTCGCCGTCACCACGCCGCCCGATTGCACGATGTTGGCCACAGCCGCCAGGGGACCGACGGCGTTGGCTACATCATTGGAGCCGTGCGCGAAGGCCATGGCGCAGGCAGTGAATACCATCAGCACCGCAAAAACCCGTTCAACGTTAGCGTAGCGATCTTCCGGATTGTGATCGTCTTTGATGCGCCGCAATATCAGCGCTCCGGCAAAAGCCACCAGCAGCCCCACAAGAACAGAAACGGGCAGAGCGTTGGCAAATTTTGAGCCAAGACCGAAGTCGAGCTCCAGTCCGAGGTGTTTGAGCCCCTTGAGCAGGGTGACCATGGAGATCATGAATCCGACGATCCACATGTAAAAGGGGATGAAGCGCTTGGCGCGCTGGAACGGATTCTCGTTGTCGAGAATCAGATACTTGACGCTCATAAACAGCCCGAAGGAGATCGTGCCGGCAACCATAGGCGACACCAGCCAGCTTAGGGCGATGGTGCCTACCCGAGACCAGTTCACCGCATCTACAGAGACACCCACAGCAGCAAAGCCGACGATGGCACCAACAATGGAATGGGTGGTGGATACCGGCCAGCCGCGCACGCTGGCGATCATCAGCCAGGTTCCCGCAGCGAACAGGGCCGAGGTCATGCCGTAGACGAGCAGCTCGGGACTGTCCTCAAGCAGCCGGGGATCAATAATGCCCTTGCGGATGGTGGCGGTGACTTCGCCGCCGGCCAGATAGGCACCCAAAAACTCGAAGACAATGGCAATAAGAATTGCCTGGCGGATCGTCAGTGCGCGGGAACCCACGGAAGTGCCCATGGCATTAGCCACGTCATTGGCACCGATGCCCCAAGCCATGAAGAATCCGGCAATACAAGCCAGCCCGAGAAACTGGGGACCGTAATTGGCTATGATATCCACTATCAGTTATTCCTGTTTCGTGTAAATGGTCATCGAGCCAATTTCATCGAGCCAACTTCATCGAACCAACTTCATTGAACCAACTTCATTGAGCTAGCAGCAGGCGCAGCTGTTCGCCGATTTCTCCGCAGGCACTGGCCAAGCTGTCCAGAGCCGCGGCGATCTGATAGTAGAACATGACGTCCAGCGGCGGCAGGGTGTCCTCGCTGCGGCACAGCTGGCGGAACAGGCGCTCGTGCTGCGCGTCGCAGCGCTGCACCAGTCGGTCCAAGGTGACGAGCATTTTCTCTACGGTTTTCCGTTCCCGTCCGCCAAAGCCGGTTTCAATCATTTCATCGAGCTCACGTATGGCCGTCAGCGCCTGGTTACTGGCCCCGGAAATGAGGCTGCAATGGCGACCGATGATTTTGTTCAGCGCTGGCGGGAAGCCCATGCCGCGCAGGGCGATGGGCCGCGCGATATCGCGCGTCGTGTCGGTGATGCGCTCCTGGATATCGAGCAGTTCCAGGACATCCGGGCGCGGTATCGCCAGTAACAGGCCGCGTGGCAGGTGCTGGCGGATTTCCCGGCGCAGCTGACGCGCGGCGCTGGTGGTGCCCTTGATGAGGCCGTGGATTTCGTCGACACGGGTCCAGTCCTGGTCGGCGCTGGCGGTCAGCAGTCCGCACAATAGCTGCACGGTCTCTTCGGCGATCTGCATATGTTGCTGTATTGGCGCGATCGGCGATCGCCCAAAGAGCTTGCCGAGGGGGCTAGACATGGCGTTCTTGTCCCATTGTTTTTTCTGCGCACGGAGTATAGGCGGAGAATTGTTACGCTGTCATGTCCGTGAACATGAATTTTCTGCGTTGGCTGGTTTAGCCCGGCGGGCTTGTGGTGGCCCTGTGGTAGCATGCTTTAGGCTGGTTAAACTCGAAAAAAAGGGGGTGCTTTTCCCATGCTGCAGCCCGAAAACCGCAAGTCCGCAGAGCATAAGCTCACGCTCAAGGAATTACTCGGCGCGCTGCTAAGCGATGCGCGGATCGCCCCCGGCGATCAGCTCCGCCTGCAGGGCCTCGCCCCGGGGGTCATCCATCCGTTGGTGTTCCTCGCCGAGCAAAAACTGGTCGATCTCGCGAGCCCTGGGCAAATCCTCGATATGTCCCAGCTGTTGGTCTGGCTCGGCAAACGCTGTGGCCAGACGGTCGTCGAAATCGACCCTCTCAATATCGATGTGTCTGCCGTATCTGAAGTGATGTCCCGGGCCTTCGCGGAGCGCCACCGTATTCTTGCGGTTGCCGTGGGCGATGACGAGGTTGTGATTGCCAGCGCTGAACCCTACCTGCGCGCCTGGCAGGAGAATCTTGAGCACGTAGTGCGCAAGCCTATTCGCCGCGTTCTCGCGGATCCCCGCGATCTGCTGCGCTTCAGCGCCGAGTTCTACACCATGGCTGGTTCCGTGCGCGGTGCGCGTACGGCGGGCAAGGCGAACCCCTCCAGCAGCAATATCAGCAATCTTGAGCAAATGCTCGAACTGGGTTCCATGCGCGAACCCGATGCCAATGACCAGCATATTGTGAGCATCGTCGATTGGCTGCTGCAGTACGCCTTCGAGCAGCGCGCCAGCGATATTCATGTGGAGCCACGCCGGGAGGTGGGCAAGGTCCGTTTTCGTATCGATGGCGTGCTCAATACGGTCTACGAGTTGCCCGCTCAGGTTTGTGCCGCGGTGACCAGTCGTATCAAGATTCTCGGTCGTATGGATGTGGCCGAGAAGCGCCGACCCCAGGACGGCCGCTTGAAAACGCGCAGCCCGGGGGGTGTGGAAGTAGAGTTACGGCTGTCCACCCTGCCTACGGCGTTTGGCGAAAAGCTGGTTATGCGAATCTTTGATCCCGAGGTCCTACAAAAGAGTTTCGAGGAGCTGGGACTGGCTGATCAGGACCTGCTGAACTGGCACACGATGACTGATACGGGCAATGGGATTGTGCTGGTTACCGGGCCGACCGGGTCCGGGAAGACCACCACGCTCTATTCCACCCTGCGTCAGCTAGCGACCTCTGCTGTTAACGTCTGCACGATTGAGGACCCGATCGAGATGGTGGAGGAGGCTTTCAACCAGATGCAGGTCAATCACGCCATCGACCTCGATTTTTCTACTGGCGTGCGCACGCTGATGCGTCAGGATCCAGACATCATCATGATTGGTGAGATTCGTGATCTGGAGACCGCGAATATGGCGATTCAGGCAGCTCTCACTGGGCACCTTGTGCTTTCTACGCTGCACACGAACGATTCGCCCAGTTCTGTCTCGCGGCTTCTTGAGCTGGGTGCTCCCGCCTACCTTGTTAAAGCGACGCTGCGCGGGATCATGTCGCAGCGCCTGGTGCGCATCCTCTGTCCGGACTGTAAAAGCGCCGTGGCTGTGGACAGTGCCGGCTGGCATGAGTTGGTGCATCCCTTTGCGGTGCCTATGCCCGCTCAGATATATAAAGCCGTGGGCTGCAGGGTATGCCGCGATACCGGGTACCGCGGCCGTCGCGGCATTTACGAGGTGCTGGTGAACTCGGCTGCGGTGCAGGAGGAGATCACCAGCAGCATTAATACCGCGCGCCTGCGCGAGGTGGCCATTTCTGAAGGCATGCAGTCACTACGGATCAGCGGTGCGGCCCGGGTGGCTCGCGGTGAAACCACCGTGGAAGAAGTACTGCGCGTCGCCCCCGCTATCGACCGTTGAGGTCGCGAGGTTGATTAACACCTCGGCACTGCCGGCCGCGCTGGTCACGGAGGCGGCCAGTGCCTGGGAGGCGATTCTCGAACAGGCGGATGCCCCGGAACGCAGTCGGCTCGTCGAACTGGTCGAGGACAGCGGGCAGCCCGGGAGCGGCGAGCAGTGTGCGCGGGTTCTCGCCTGCTCCCGCTACTGCTGTGAGCTTGTGCGCCGACGACCGTGGCTGCTGGCGCAGCTACTGGGCAGCGACGCCTTGCAGCATCCTCTGCGCGAGGGCGAGCTTCCAGCGGAGCTCGGTAAGTTGCTCGCGGGCAGCGCCGAAAGCAGCGCGGTCCTCCTGCGCCGATTCCGGCAGCGGCACATGCTGCGCATTATCTGGCGCGACCTCAACCGGCTTGCCCCCACGCTCGAAACCACGCGGGATGTCTCCTGGCTTGCGGAGGCCTGTATCCAGCAGGCGCTGGCGCGCTGTACTGCAGAGCTGGAGGAAAAGTTTGGTGTGCCTGTGGGACGCGACAGCGGTCAGCGGCAGGAATTGGTGGTGCTCGCCATGGGCAAGCTCGGCGCGGGGGAGCTGAACCTCTCATCGGATGTGGACCTCATATTTACCTTTCCCGAGGCTGGCGATACCCAGGGAGCGCGTCGCAGCCTGAGCAATGAGGAGTTTTTTACCCGCGTCGGCCGCGCGCTTATCGCCGAGCTGGACCCGGTGACCGCCGAGGGTTTCGTGTTCCGTGTAGATATGCGCTTGCGCCCCTACGGCGAAAGCGGTGCTTTGGCACACAGCTTTGCCGCACTGGAAGCCTATTATCAGGATCAGGGCCGGGACTGGGAGCGCTATGCACTGGTCAAGGCGCGGCCGATTACCGGCTCCAATGAGGCTGGCGCTGCGTTGATGGGCTGCTTGCAGCCCTTTGTGTACCGGCGCTACGTGGATTACAGCGCTATAGAAAGCCTGCGTTCAATGAAGCGGCTCATTGTGGCCGAGGTGAGGCGGCGTGGACTGCACGGCAACGTTAAGCTCGGTAGTGGAGGCATTCGCGAAATTGAGTTTATCGCCCAGTGCTTTCAACTTATTCGTGGCGGTCGAGATCAGTCCCTGCAGCGTCGGGAATTACTGCCGGTGCTCGGCGAGTGCGCTGCGCTCGGCTGCCTGCCGCTGGCGATCACTGAGGAATTACAGTCAGCCTACCTGTTCCTGCGCGATACGGAACATGCCATACAGGCTTGGGAAGATCGTCAGACTCAGGAGCTGCCCGCGGATGAGCTCGCGCAGGCTGCTCTTGCCCACAGCATGGGCTTCGCCGATTTTCCGGCCTTTGTTGTGGCACTGGACGCGCACCGGTGTCGCGTCGCGCGCCATTTCGCCAATCTGATTGCGGAGGCCGAAACACCGCAGGCCAGTGTCGAAGAGCAACTGCTGTGGAGTACCGACTGTGATGGACAGCGCCTCAGGGCGCTGGGCTTCAGCGATGGCGACGCCATGGCCCAAGAGCTGCGCACCCTGTTCGACAGCCGGCTGGTACAGACGCTCCAGGCCGAGGGTCGCGAGCGGCTGGATCGCTTTATGCCGCTCCTGCTGCATGCCTGCGGCGAATCGGACGCCCCCGACGAGGCTCTTTCCCGCGCCCTGCCCCTGGTGAGCGCGGTGGCCCGTCGCAGCGCCTACCTGCTACTGCTTATCGAGAACCCGCCGGCACTGGGCGACCTGGTAGGCCTTTGTGCGGCCAGTCCGTGGATAGCCGAACAGCTGACGTCCCGCCCGGCCCTGCTCGATGAACTGCTCGATCGCGGCAGCCTGTATACGGCGCCGGATCGGGAAGCGCTGCAGGCGGAACTGCGTCAGCAGGTATCGCGGCTGAGTGTCGATGACCTCGAGGGTTACATGGAAGCCCTGCGCTACTTCAAGGCATCACAGGTGCTGCGGGTCGCTGCTAGCGAGCTCGCGGGCCGCCTGCCGGTCATGAAAGTCAGCGACCATCTGAGTTTTCTTGCGGAGGTTTGTCTGGAGCAGGTCCTGACGCTGGCCTGGATACAGCTGGCAGCGCGCCACGGTGAGCCCGCCCGGGAGGGCAGTGGGTCCGGCTTTGTCATCCTGGCCTACGGCAAGCTCGGGGGTATCGAGCTCAGTTATGCATCGGACCTGGACCTGGTTTTTGTCTACACTGCGAACCAGCGAGGGGTTACGGACGGTGAGCGCAGTATAGAGAATAGTGTTTTCTACACGCGCCTCGGGCAGCGCATTATCCACATACTGGAGTCACGCACTGCATTCGGAAAGCTCTACGAGGTCGACATGCGGCTGCGGCCTTCCGGCGCCTCGGGTCTGCTGGTATCTGCCTACAGCGCTTTTGCACACTACCAGAACGAGGAAGCCTGGGCCTGGGAGCACCAGGCCTTGGTTCGGGCTCGACCGGTGGCCGGAGACCCGCTGCTCGCTCGGCGCGTCGAGGCCCTGCGCCATGAAGTTCTGGGCCGTGAGCGCGATACCCGGGCACTGGCCATGGAAGTCAGCCGCATGCGAGAGAAAATGCGCAGCCATGCGGGGATTCGTGTCAGGGACGACGAATTCGACCTTAAGCAGGGCTGCGGCGGTATCGTCGATATTGAATTTATGGTGCAATACGCTGTTCTCGCCTGGGCACGCGACGAGGCGGCTCTCAGTGATTGGTCGGATAATGTGCGCATTCTGGAAGCGCTCGGGAAAACCGGTCGTTTGCCATCGGACGTGTGCGTGAATTTGGTACAGGCCTATCTCGAGCTGCGCAGCGCCACGCACCACCTCGCACTTCAGCACCAGACTCGCCGGGTATCTGCCACGCGCTATGCCGGGTTGATTGAGGCGGTGTGCGACGCGTGGTCGTCCCTATTCGGGGTCGAGCCCGGGGTGGCCCTGGCGCCCGCGAAGGGCGCCTGAGACAGGACCGGCTTCGTTGCGCGAGCCAGCACAGGGCTTGGCCGGACGGCCGAGGCAAAAATGACACTTAGCAGGAGAACAGCATGGACTTTGGGGATCGCGACGGCAGCATTTGGGTCGATGGGGTAATGGTCCCGTGGCGGGAGGCGAAGGTGCATTTGCTTACGCACACGTTGCACTACGGGCTGGGGGTTTTTGAGGGGGTACGGGCCTACGAGACGGCGGACCGCGGAGCCTGTATTTTCCGCCTTGAGGAGCACACTGAGCGGCTCTTTAACTCCGCCAAGATACTGTCCATGGAGATGCCCTTCGACCCGGCCACCCTGATGGAAGCGCAGCGTGCGGTAGTGCGCGAGAACGGGCTGCAGGAAGCCTATATCCGGCCTATGTGTTTCTATGGCTCAGAGGGTATGGGCCTGCGCGCCGATGGTTTGCGCACGCACGTGATGATTGCCGCCTGGGAGTGGCCATCCTATATGAGTCCGGAGGCCGCGAGCCGTGGCATCAAGGTGCGCACCTCGTCGTTCACCCGCCATCACGTCAACATCACCATGTGCAAGGCCAAGGCAAACGGCAACTACATCAACTCAATGCTGGCCTTGCGTGAGGCACTGGATAGCGGCGCCGAAGAAGCGCTGCTCCTAGATAACGAGGGCTGTGTTGCCGAGGGCAGTGGGGAAAACGTGTTTATCGTGCGTCGCGGCAAGCTCTACACCCCTGAGCTGACCTCCTGTCTGGAGGGCATAACCCGGGACACGATGTTTGCCTTCGCTGAGGAGCTGGGCCTGGAGATTGTGGAGCGACGTATTACCCGCGATGAGGTGTATGTGGCCGACGAGGCCTTCTTTACGGGTACCGCCGCCGAGGTGGTGCCCATTCGCGAGTTGGACGGCCGGGAGATTGGCAATGGTCACCGCGGACCGATCACAGAACAGCTGCAAACGATGTATTTTGATGCGGTGCGCGACAAGCGCCCGCAGAACAGCGGCTGGTTGACCCCCGTGGCCTGACCGGGCAATCGACACAGGAGCTTGGGCATGAGCGATGATCACCACAAAGCGGTTTCAGCGGATGATAAGGAAGGCGAACTTCCGGATATAGCCGCGGATGGCGGAGGCGAAAACCCCGCGGGTCCGGTCATACCGGGGCCCGGGTCCGGCTCAATGCAGCTTGAGGAGGGCTCCCTCCCGGATGGTGTTTTCTATCGCCACTGGCGCGTGCAGACACCGCGTGCGGTGGTCCTGCTGGTCCACGGCCTGGGTGAACACAGCGGCCGCTATCAGCACGTGGCCGAGTCTCTGGGGCTGCGCGGTATCGCCGTGCTGGCACCGGATCATCGCGGACACGGCCGGTCGCCGGGGCACCGCGCCCACATAGATCGTTTTGAGGACTTTTACCCGCCCCTGGACGCGCTTCGCGATCTTGTAGAGGTCCACTACAGCGGACTGCCCTGCTTTATTGTTGGCCACAGTCTCGGTGGGCTGATCGTCGCTAACTATCTTCTGGAGCGACAGAGCCGCTTTAGTGGTGCGGCTTTCTCGGGCGCGGCCTTTGCCGTTCCGGAGCCGCCCGGAGCGGCGGCTATTATGATCAACAAGCTGCTGGCAGCAGTGTTGCCCCGGCTCGGCGTCTTGCAACTTGATGCCAGTGAGGTCAGTCGTGACCCGGAAGTTGTGCGCAAATACCAGGAAGATCCCCTGGTGCACAGTGGTAAAATCAGCGCGCGACTGGTGGTGGAATTGTTCGCGGCGCTGGGGAATATCGAGAAGCGCAGCGCCGCTATTGTCCTTCCGGTGTTGGTCATGCACGGAGATGGCGACGTGATGGCGGCCCCTCGGGGCTCAGAGCAGTTTCACGCCGGGGTAGGTAGTGGGGACAAGACCCTGCGGATTTATCCCGGTCTTTACCATGAAATATTCAACGAGCCGGAGCAGGCACAGGTATTGCGCGAACTCGGCGACTGGCTCGATAACCATATCCCCGACACCGACACCGACACCGACACCGACACCGACACCGCCGCTGCGTCCAGTGACGTGCCCGTTGCCTGAGCGCGACCCCCGCGTTTGGGTTCAGTGACGGCTACAGTCCCGATGCGGGTCATGA
>JBLIIW010000055.1:0-19599 GCA_047635315.1 Halieaceae bacterium
GCACCGCCTTGCTCAGCAGCATGAAGGTCATCGAATCGATTAATCCGGTGGATTCGGCCAGAGGTATAAAAGCATTGGGATAAATGGTGCCTTGCGGTGTTGGCCATCGTGCGAGCACTTCGACGCCCACAGCCTGCCCCGTACGGATGTCGATTTTCGGCTGGAACCAAGGCTCCAGTACTTTACCCTCGATAGCGGCGCGCAGTTGCGCCTCGGTTATATCGTGGACTGAGTCCTTGCTAGTGATGTCTTGATTAGCTTTTGGGGAGCACCATTGGTTTAACAGCGCGCGCAATGTGTCTGCCCTGAGGGGCTTTTTCAGACTGCCCAGGACCCTGAGTTGCCTCGCGCGGGCCAAGCTTTCCGCCAGAGACAGGGTCCGCTCATCTTCACCACTGATCAGGATAATACCTCCGCTGAACTGGCGACTGGCAAGTTCTCGCAACAATTCGATCCCGTCCACACCGGGCATGTTCAGGTCCAGCATAATGACTTCGATGAGTGGTTTGTTGCGCTCCAGTATATCAATAGCTACCTCGGCACTATTCGCATAATAGACATCAACAAAACCCAGCTTAGTGAGCGTAATTGTCGTGCTCTTGAGTATAAACTCATCGTCATCGACAATAAGAATGGGTGAGGTTGGTTTCATATATTCCACGTCATGCCTCTCTTAAATTAATCAGTCTTGGGGTAATGTTGCAGTATCCAGTCTCGGGCCTGCTGCATATGAAGCTGGAGCTTCTCCCTGTTTTGCTTCAAAGCGGCACTGTCACCGTTTTTTCCCCAGGCTTCCATCTGCAGGCAGCAATCGCAAACTACCTGTGCGCCCACGCTAGCGGCAGATGACTGCAGTTTGTGGGCGAGTGCAGCCACCTCTTTCACACCACCCTCATCTATGGCACGACACATTTCCTCCACCGTGGGCAATGCGCTCTTGAGAAACTCATGGTAGAAATCGGCTAGCAGTTCGGGGTCGTCTGAGCCCAGTAGCTCGGACAGTGCTTTAGCGTTTATTACTTCATGGCTGATGTCATTGCCGACGGCAGTCGTGGCAACATCTTGCGCGCCTCGCACTTCAGCTGGCTGGATCTCACCCACCGTTTGCACTACTGGCAGCCACCTGGCCAATTTTTCCGACAGTACCTCCACCAGCAATGGCTTACAGATGTAATCGTCCATGCCGGCATCGAGACATCGATGGCGGGCTTCCGACATAGCATCTGCTGTTGTGGCGATGATGGGCAACCGGCTATCACCGTGTTCCAGCTTGCGGATAGTCCTGCTCAAATCGTAGCCGTTCATTCTTGGCATGTGGCAGTCGGTGAGCAGCAGGCTATATTTACCTCTATTTTCACTCCACAACCTTAATGCCTCTTCGCCGTTGCTGGCGATATCGGCTGTTAACCCCATTAAACCCAGCTGATATTTGATGACCTTCTGGTTTGTCTCATTGTCTTCAGCAACCAGTAGCCTATAGTTAGCGCTACCAGCGATCTCGACGATGCGTGGGATATGCGTTACGGACGGTAGACCCGGGTAGCTGGACATTGTCGAGTCTGATGCCAGTCCTGCTGCAACGGATACAACATTGATGAACGCTCGCCTGTTTACGGCGCTATAATCGATTTGTAGCGTGTCGGCGGCGGTTCGTCTGGCGGCTCGGCGGGAGCCGCGACTGACCACGACGAAGCTCGGGTGTAACGTCGACGGAAACTGAGCACGAAGATATTCCAGCTTGGCGTTAATCTCTTTGCCATCGTTCTGTGCTTCTATCACTATAACCACTAATTCTGATAGGCCTTGCAGCTGCTGCATCGGCAAGTCGGCTATCTGGCTGCTAGGTGCCTCGGAAAGTTCTACTCGCTCACCTTGGAGGTAGAGGCTGATGAAGTCGCAGACACTGTCTTCTTCGGTCAGGAACAGAACACTTGTATTTTCAAGTACGAAATCGCGGTTAATGATTGGTTGGCTACAGGCCTGTAAAGGCAGAGCCACTGTAAAAGTCGTACCTACGCCCAGTTCGCTGTCTACTCGGATTTCACCACCCATCAATTCGCACAGGCGTTTGCAGATGGTCAGCCCTAACCCCGTGCCGCCGTACTTCCGGGTGATAGCAGATTCTGCCTGAGTGAATGGCTCAAACAGTTCCTGCTGCACCGCTGCATCGATACCAATGCCGTTATCTGCTATTTTGAATAGCGTTAATGTCGGGCCAGTGGCGGACTCAACGGTCTCGACACATATCGTGACCCGGCCGAAAACCTCGGGAGTGGTATTGGTGAATTTGATCGCGTTGCCAACCAGGTTGTAAAGAACCTGCCTGATTCGACCCGGGTCTGCCAGATATTGTGGTAACTGCGGGTCGCAGAATGCGATGATGTCGATATTTTTCTGTCCAGCAATCGGCAACAGCGTTTGGTAAACACTATCAAGAATATCTTCCAGTGTGACAGGGATTTCTTCGAGTTCGATCTTTCCTGCTTCAACTTTGGAGAAGTCCAGAATCTCATCGATAATAGTCAGTAGGGTAAATGCAGAATCGTTGACCGTGCTCAGCAACTTGCCGTGGTCATCGCCCGGGGGTAAGCGCCGCAGTACATCTAACATTCCCACGATTCCGTTAATCGGCGTGCGGATCTCGTGACTCATGGTAGCGAGGAAGGTGGACTTGGCCTGATTAGCGCTCTCCACATTCTGCTTTTCTATAGCCAACAGCTTATTCTGCCCCGCCAACTCCTTGTTGAGGGTCTCCATCGTTTTCTGCTGGGACAGTGCTTGGTCGGTGAGCCTTTCGGATTTCGATAGTGCCTGCTGCAGTTTTTCGCGCCTTTGTGCCGACTCGATGGTCGCGCCAATGGCGGTCATGGCCTCGGCCAGATAGCCCAGCTCAATTTTATTCAGCCGCCGCAGGGTACCGAGCTCAATCACCCCCTTCAGCTCGCCCTCGTGGTAGCTGGACATAACTGCCAGATGGCGCGGCGCGGCCTCACCCAGGCTTGAACGGATCTTGATGTAGTCGTCAGGGACTTCATCCAGCAGCAGCGGCTGTTTTTCGTTGGCAGCCTGACCCACCAGTCCATGGCCCCGCAGAAACTGTGTTGTGAGACTAGCATCGGGGTCATAACCGTAGCCACCAGCCAAGTTTAGTACCAGCGATTCGCCCCGGTTGTCAAAAATATATAGGGTGCCCAGATTGGCGTCGACTGTCTGACACAACTCACTGATGATGTTGGCGACAAGTATGCGCTTTGTTAGATCTCCAGCCACCACGCTACTGAGGCGTACCAGCCCATTGGAAAGCCACTCCCTGGCTTCGCGTTCTTCGTTAACCCGGCGCAGTGAGCCCTGCATGCGTCCAACTGTTTCGGTCAGCTTACCCAGTTCGTCTTCCGAGATTCTACCCAGCGAGATATTCAGGTTTCCATCTGCAATGGCCTTCGTGATATGCATCAATCGCGCGAAGCCCTGGCTCATAGTTTTCGTAATCAGCGCCGCCAAGATGATGCAGATGAACATTATTATCACAAACAGTATCAGGACGTTGACAATGGACTTGTAGAGTATTTCGTCAGTGGTCTCCTTGTGCCGATCAAGGTTAGACTCGTTATGTTCCACGATAGCTGCCATAAGTCCCTGTGCCCGGTCGATCAGTCGCCGTCCATCACCAGTGCTGAGATCGAACGCGCGGACGTTACTGTTCTCACGACTGAGCTTCTGGACCTGCTGATTTAGGCGCATGTATCGGTCGTAGCGGTCGATGAACCGAAACAGGTCGTTCCTCGATTCATCAGAGACTATCTCATTCAGTTGTTTCAGACTCTGGTCGATTTTTGTTTGCAAGCCCACGGAGGACGCCTCGTAGAGGTCCATCTCCTGGCGTGTGCTGGCCAGGATCAGATTTTTCTCCGCACGCTGAATCTCGGACAGATAACGGTGGATGAGAGCGGCCTGCTCGATGCGCCTAGCGGTGAGCGAACGGTCCTGCAGATCAGTAAGGGGTCCTGGCGCACCAAGGCTTCTGTTTAGGAGGGTCACTATTGAGTCGCTCGCCTGGTCGAAAACTTCTCGTGCTTCGTTCTGAGAGAGCGTCTTCGCTTCGACGTTGCTATTGATCTTGGTGAGTTCTCTGATTTTCTCGTTCACCAGCAAATACTCGCTCCATACTGTGCTAAAACTATCCAACAGGCTCTGTCCCTCGATATCCGTCAGATCACGCAAGCGCTGGCGACGATCGCGCATCTCATCAAGGGTCCGCTCAGTAAAGGCAGAGTAGGTATCCATCTCTCGCTGGTCTTTGGACAGCACGATATTCTTCTCCGCGCGCGCAATCTCCAGCAGATTCTGGTTGATGCGCGCGGCGAGCTTAATTTTCGCGGCGTCGACCTCAACGATCACGTTGATGCGGTTGTTGGTCTTATTAAAGTTGACCAGGATATAGCCAGTCACCAGTGCGAACGCCACCAAGATCAGGCTAAATGTCAGCCCTATCTTTGTCTTGATAGAAAAGTCTCGGAAATCTTTCAACGCCTATGCCCTCTATCTTTAACGCATCCGTCTTCCAAGTATCGCAGCTGATATGCTTTTATATCACTTTAGTCAACATTTTCGTGAATTATTTAACAAAAAATAGCAGCAGTCCATGGCATGAGGTTGTCAGTAGCGTCCTTGCTGATTTAGCGTTGTGTTTGTGGATTCGCCCCAGCGAAAATAGGCAGAATGGCAGCTGGCGCTCTGGGTAGCGGTGCCAAGCGTGGCTGGGTGGGACTGCCCTGTTCCTGATCGCGCAGATGAGAGAGGATTCTGTCGATGATGTCCTGGTCTTCGATACACGCGATGACCCTGACAGATTCACCGCAGCGGCCACAGACCTCGATGTCTATACGGAAGACGCGTTTAAGGCGCTGCGCCCAGGTATGAGACATTCGTGGCCAAATCCAAGATTCAGGAGGGCTGCACATTAGCCTCCGACAGCAAGGCCAAGTTATCGGAGTTCTACATCACCCGCGGACGCTTCCCCAGAACCGAGTCGGAAGCCGCGTCTGTTGAGACCCAGAGTCTCACCCCGCCGCAATTTGTTTGCGATATCGAGATTGATTTCGAGTATCCGAAACACGGGGTGAGGATACGGGTCTACTTCAAGGATGGCGTGCTGACATCCGAGATCGGGCCCGAAGACTAGGTGTACTTCGCGGGCGACAAATCGTCTGGACCGGGCTCGCTGATTGAGTGGTCCTGTGGCGGTATCGGCATTCACGTGAATTGACTGCCCGCCCAGTGTGTGAAGTAGGCGCTTTGAGAGTAAGGCCTCAGTAGGGCATTGCTTTGCCATCCCAAGCGAGGAATCGTCCTGCATCGTCAAGAGTGAGTCCGGCAATGGTTCGCCGTGCACTGCGGACAGACTCCGTCGCATCAAGATCCGCAGCCGGTCCGCCCATGTCCGTGCGCGCCCAGCCCGGATGCAGTGCAACACAAGTGATACCGCGGTCCTTCAGATTGATGCCCATGGACCTCATGATTGAATTCACCGCGGCCTTGCTCGCCCGGTAACCGTAGAAGTTGCCGACGGTATTCAGTTCGTTACTACCAAGGATACTGGAGAGTGTTACTGCCAGGGGGTTCTGTGCCGCTGCAAGTTTACCCACGAGCAACTCGGCCAGGGCCATCGGTGTACAGACATTGATATCGAAAACGCGTAGCCATTCGGCGCGATTAAACGTGCCGAAAGCCTGATGCTGGAGGCCCGCATCGGCCATGGAGCTGTCGCCCATTGTTCCGGCATTGTTGATAAGAAGGTCGACCTTCTCCTGGGTAATCTGCGCGACCGCATCGCGCAGGCTGTCATCGTCGGTCAGATCCGCCCGCAATAGCTGCACCGGGAAGTCCTTAGCCAGCGCGTCAAGCTCCTCCGAACGCCCGCGATTGATCGCCACGACGTCCCAGCCCTCGGCGGCGTACTGGCGTACGAATTCGAGACCCAATCCACGAGTGGCTCCGGTGATAACAAGTACTGGCATGTGTTTCTTCTCCGTGTTGCATGACGATGACGGGAGTACTGATACAGCGTTTCAGTGCGCTTCGCTACGAGGGATTAGACCGCGCAACCCCCTCCATACTACGGAGATAGATTAAGAAACGGGGGGAATCGGTGTCAGGCAGCGCAGTCGCGATCGGCGAGAGGGATTTCCATCGGCATAGAGAAACACAGGGGGGTGCGATCCCTGCCCGCATCCCCTGCAATCATCACCGACTAGTCCCCTCGTTTGCTTCGTATTGCTTCACCACTTAAGCGCTTGATGCGGCGGCTAGGGGATGTGTCCCGCGCACGCCGTTGCGCCAGCGTTGCACTGGTCAGCGGTTGTTGATCTGGTGTGTCACTTCGGCTTCGACAACCGCGACTGCTTTGCCCTAGTAGCGCGCCGCGGGAATTCCGCGCATCGATATACCAGGCGTGGCAAAGGGTGATAAGAATTCGTCCGTATCAGCAAGCTGCCCGTCCAGTCTGAGGCCCAGACGCCAGCCGTCCGTAAAAGACCAGTAGTTCAGTGCGCCAACCTCGGTGAGTTCGTACTCAATATCACTGCCAATCGCATCGCGGTATCAAAGGTGCTCGATTTGGTAGTGATAGCCCCCGTGCGGGCTAAAGAAATTGTCGCGTGTATCGAGTTCCAGTACCAACCCGAGTGCCGAAAGCGTTGTATCGCCAGTCAGACGATGGCTCACCAGGCTCTGTTGCCGGTCAGAAACTTCAGCTGCAAGAAAGCCCTCAGCGGAGTCTACACTTCTTCCAAGATTGAGCGTCGCGCCGATATAGCGTTGCGCGACACCTGGGAAAAGAGGCCTGTCTCCCAACTTGAACTTCAGCGATTGAATAATCGCGAAAGCTTCAGTGTTGATCTCAATTGGCCGTGTCGTTTCAATGTCCCAGCTTCGGTAATAATTAAGACTGACAACGCCGTAGCCTCCACCGTCCATGTAGCGAATTCGCCCCTACTTCCAAAAACCCATGTGCCCGCCGCCGACGAAGTAGGAGCCGTTGCCGGTGTACCCACCGGCCACCCTGCTGACACTGGGTGTCAGCAGGGAAGCACCGGCGCCCTCGTCTGCATTGCGCAGCGCATTCAGCCGTTGCTCCCTCTGCTCATCCGTTTCGTGAAAGAACCGTCCCGAGGCGCCCGGGCCGAGATTCGACTTATCCACCAGGCTCGTCCAGGCTGTGAGTCCTGCGCAGGGGTAACAGGCTGCCTCAGCCGCGCCAAGGTGCGGTGCCGCCCTACACACGGCGTGCTCAGGGAATACACCGTACTCCCTGGCTACACCCGGCGCGTCCAGACCCAGGGAGATCGCACGCTCGCCTTGCGTCGCTTCACCACTGATCCAGTTAGGGAAGAACAGCGGCGTGATGCGGTACGGGTGCATCCACAATCGCGAGATGCTCCAGACCAAATTGCCTTAGCTCAAGCTGTCGTATGTACTTCGTCTCCGTTGAGTTCTTGATACTGCGCGAGCACCCTACACTTTGTCTCCTGGAAATACCCGGAATCGGCGTGCTCGGGGCGCTGATGCAACCAGCCGATAATGGACATACCACGGATGAGAATGAAGATAGGCAGCATATCTTCATCGTTTTTCGACAGTGCCCGAGTTCCCCGGTAGCCCTCGAGGAGGGCCGCGCGCAAGGCGGGAAAGTCTTCATCGTCGGAATACTCAATCAGGGCGCAGGCCAATTCGTAAGCGTGCCAGCCGTAGGCCGTGTCGTCGAAGTCGATCAGCCCCATACACTCCCCATCCACAACGATGTTCCCCGGATGCAGGTCGGCGTGAATCAGACTGAAGTTATCGGATCGTCTGCCCAGCTTGTGTAGCGCCTCGAGGCAATGCTGCCGGGCGTGCAATAGCAATCGACGCTCCTCTTCAGTGAGGTCCGCATGTTCCCAGAAGCGCCCCCAGCGAGGCGCATCCCCAAGAAGGCCGTCTTCATCAAGCCGGCGGCGGGCAAAGTTTGCCGGTGGGCGCCAGCTTTCCGATTGTGTGTGGATCCGGGCAGCCAGCTTGCCGATCTTGCGAAAGCTTTGCTGGCGGAGTCCCGCCTTTTTCTCGGGTTCCAGTAATCTTCCGATGGGAACACCGGGAAACCAGCTGGTGATCCCCACATAGCGATGCTCTGCGCGCGCGGGAATCGCAACGCGAACAAAATGCTGTCCAGCACTGTTGCGCAGCGGCACCTGCACAGGAATCCCCGCGTCGCCCAGCGCATTACCCCAGATGCGCTCTGACTCCAATTCCTGCAGCGTGTTGTATCCGGGTCGGTGCAGACGCAAGACGTACTGTGTCTCGTCCGGGGCTGCGGTGACGCGAAAGGTTACGTTCTCTGAAAGTGAAACGAGGTCGATCGCCTGAGCCTGCACAGGGAAGTATGCAAGGGCTTCCCGCGCAGCGGGCAGGTAATCGGCCAGGAATGCGGCGTCAGACACAGAGGCTGCCCATACAGCGGTCGAAGGACGCGAGAAACCCCTCGGCATTTATCTTCGAAAACACCAGCGGCGGTCGTATTTTTACGGCGTTGTCGTAGGCCCCGGCGTGGGAGAGTAAAAAGCCGTCAGCCTTGAGGAGGTTGGTAATACGCCTCGCCAGGTGTGCGTCGGGGCCGCGGGTGTCCGGGTCACTGACGATCTCAACGCTGATAAAAAGACCGCATCCGCGCACGTCGCCAATGCACGCGTATCTATGGCTGCGAGCCTGGAGTTCACGGAGAAGCCAGACGCCGACATCGGTCGCGTTGCGCAGCAGGTGCATACGCTCTATCTCATCAAGTACGGCCATCCCCACCGCAGCCTGCAGGGGGGAAGAGGCAAAGGTATTGAAGTAGCCGCTTGCGGCGCGAAACGTATTTACATGCTCGCGACTCGCGGCGGTCGCCGCCAAAGGCAGTCCATTGCCCATTGGCTTACCCGAGACCGCGATGTCGGGAACAAAGCCCTCATACTCATAGCCCCACCAGTGCCCTGTTCGTCCATAGCCCGACTGCACTTCGTCGGAGATCATCAGGCCGCCCTGCTGATGCACGAGATCAGTGATCTGTGCCATCAATCCTGCGGGAATGCGCGGCAGGCCTTCATTGGCGAGGATGGGGCAGAGAATCAGACCAGCAAAGCCGTGGCCGGCGTGTTGGAGTCGTTCGATCGCCTTCATCACCTCGGCCAGGTAGGCGTCGCACAGCGCGTCGTCATCTGCGGTATCGAGCAGGGGTCGGTAGCCGTCAGGAAAGGGGAATCCCTGGATTTCACCGCGGGTATTTGGGTCGTGGCCTACGTCTGTTAGCGTATCTACCAGTCCGCTGCTGCCATGGTAGGCCGCATCGGTACAGACAATGCCGCGCGCGCCGGTGACGGCGCGGGCCATGCGTAGCGCGACCTCGTTGGCCTCTGTGCCGGTACAACTGAACACCACACTCTCGATGCCGTCGTGATGGAGGCTGGCCAAGCGCTCGGCAAAGGCGACGATACCCTCGTGTAGATAGCGGCTATGGACGTTGAGCGTGGACTGTTGCTCGGCCATGGCGCGTGCGACTGCGGCGTTGCCGTGGCCGACGCACGGTACGTTGTTGTACATGTCGATGTAGCGGCGGCCGTCGCGATCGAAGAGCTCAATGCCCATACCCTTTACGATCTCAAGGGGCGTGTCGTAAAACAGCTCGGCGCCTGCGCCCAGAGCGAGGTCTCGGCGTTCATGCAGTGTTTTTGCAGATGCTTCGTGGTTCACGTTTCTGGTGTCTCGAGGAGGTCCGCACGGCAAGGATTAAACAGCTCGGTCCTCAGCATAGCGATGGATACGGGAACTGCAACAGGCGCTCATCCAAGGGGCTCCCCAGCGCCGTACAATCGGTATTGTTTATGGGAAGTTAAGCGATGCAATTGCCCGGGCTCTTGATGATTTTTCTGCTGTCACCGCTGATGGCAGTCGGTGCTCTTGCTGAGGCCGAGGACGTCTATGAGTATCGCAGTAGCAGCCGTGATGGCATTGGGAAATTCTACCTGGGACGGGAGATATCACATGTTATGGGTCACCGCGGTGCCGGTTGGCTCGAGCGCGCCAATCGTGAAGAGCAGGAGCGTACAGATCTCCTCATCGCAAAGCTGCCTCTTGGTGCCGATGACGTGGTAGCAGACATTGGCGCAGGCACCGGCTACTTCACGTTGCCCGTGGCACGTCGCGTGCCCGAAGGTCGCGTCTATGCTGTAGACATCCAGCCGGAGATGCTCGCCATCGTAGAGCGCCGTAGGGGTGAGCTGGAGGCAGATAACGTCACGACGGTGCTCGGCAGCACTACCAGCCCCAATCTTCCCGAAGGAGAAATCGATCTGGCCTTTATCGTCGATGCCTATCACGAGTTTTCGCATCCGCGCGAGATGGGCGAGGGGTTGGTGAGCGCACTGCGTCCGGGAGGTCGCCTGGTGTTGATCGAGTATCGGGGTGAGGATGTGGATGTTCCGATCAAGCGGTTGCACAAGATGACCGAGGCGCAGGTGCGCCGGGAGATCACCGCGCTGGGCCTGGAGTGGGTGTCTACTGAGGACTACCTGCCGCAGCAGCATGTGCTGGTGTTCAGGAAACCGAACGAGACCACGATCGGTCAATAGTTAGACAAACTCGGCGGTAATCGGCTTACTGGGGGCGGTGCTATTGAGCACCAGCCCTACAGGAGAGCGATGGTGCTCTGGCTCAACCGAGTGCGCGAGGGATGCCGAGCAATCCTTCGATTGTTATCGATCTCAAGAGAATCTGGCGCAGCGATGCGCCAGCCTGGAAGCCGGCACCCTAACAGTGCTTCATAACCTACCTTCGCGTTGGCTGCAGCTCTAGGCCGCCGCGCCGGAAGTTTCCTCGACCTCGCTATCTTCAGCCCGCGGTGGTTCCGCGCCGGAGGGGGCCTGAAAATTCCGCAGCACCGTGGCGATCAGGCGCTCACGATCGGCGGCCAGGTGTTCCTGATCGGACGCGCTTTGACGATAGTTCTCAATAGCGGCCGCAGCCGGGATGTTGTTGGCCTCCAGCACGCGCTCCAGGAGATACTGGCGTTCGCGCATCGCCGACACTTCGGCGGTCAGTTCCAGCACCATGCTGATGATTTCGTCTACACCGTCTGCTTCAAACAGCTGGTTACGACGGCCCCGTGCCTTGCGTGGTATGGCACTCATGCTGCGGCTCCGGCGGGCTTTTTCCAGCCGCCAAAGCCATACCAGCGCGTGCCTTTTGGATCCATGCGGCCGGTTCGGCTGTCAAAGGTCATGGGCAATTCAAGATCTACAGAGAATGCCTCTTCGCCGACGAAGGTGTAGCGCGGCAGAGTCGCCTGCAGGAAATCTTCGGTGGCGAAGCCCGTACTGGTGACCAGTTCCTCGTAGTTCTGATCGCGGAAGGTTTTGTAATAGGGCTCGTTATTGTAGAAGCTGTCCCAGTCGAGATAAAAGCTCTCGTAAGGCTGCATCGCGGAGTTCGGTGGCAGCTCCATGTTCCACAACAGGCCGCCGGGCTTGAGCACGCGGTAAGCCTCACTGAAGAAAGCGTGAATGTCCTTCAGTGGCAGTTCGTGCAGGAACATGGATGAGAACACCACGTCGAAGGAGTTGTCTTCAAATTTCATGTCGGTAGCGTTCATCTGCTGAAAGTGCACCGGCACCCCTTTACTGCGGGCCCGGGAGTGCGCATAGCGCAGTACACCCGGCGCCACATCGATGCCGTGTACTTCGGCTTCCGGAAACGCTTCTGCCCAAGGCAGTGCGTTGTGACCGATGGTACAACCGCAATCGAGGATCTTTTCTGGTCGGAACTCAGGAAACTTCAGGCGCACGTAATTGGCCATAGTGGCGCCGATATCATTCATTTCAACGCCCATCTGCCCAAAAGTGAACACCTTCAGGGCATTGTCGTAGATGGCGCCGGCGGCGGTGTCGTTTTCAGCGTATTCGCTGTGATAGCAGCCGGGCGTCAGGTGGACGTCGATTTCCGAGACGTTGCGGGGGATGGCCACGCTGTCGTCCAGGGTGAGGCTGCCGCAGGACTCGTCGCTGGAATCGCGCAGTAGTGCCGCTCTGGCATTGAGACTGTCCAGGTCGCGCTCAACGCCGGTGATCACCGAGGCAAAGCTCATCTCCTGAGCACTGGTGCGCACAGCAGTGAAAAACTTGAACGGTTTTTCCTGACGCATCGCCTTGTGCACCTGGGGACCGGAGCTGGGCGGTGTACCAGTGCTGCGCTCGATTTCCGGCAGCACTTTCGCGTCGTAGTAGGAGCGCATACCCGTCGCCATGGTGGTCAGCACATGGCGGCGCAGGGCGGATACGAATTCCTTCCGCGCTTCTTCCTCCTGGGCTGGCGAAATGGCCAGTTCGTGTTCTAGCTGTAGTGCCTGATTCATCGATCTGCTCCGTAGCGTGGTAATCCGTCAGTATTGGAAATCATATTTTTATTGTCAAATAGAAAGATATCTTGTATGAGCGGTGTCCAACTCTTTTCAGTATGACTCACAGTGGTGACTACCTCATGACAATGCCCAGTTTGTTTCACAACGTTCGGCCTGTGGCCGAGATCCCAGCGCCACTACAGTGTGGACGGTGCGTCGCATGAGCGGCCTGCAGGGAAAGGTAGTGATCTGTACCGGCTCCGGGCGCCGTGAGGGCCTAGGCGAGGGCATACTACAGCGCTTTGCCGCTGAGGGCTGCAAGCTGGTCGTTACGGATCTCGGCCAGGCCGAACGCGGCCTCGGTGCGGACGATATCGGCAGTACGGAAGAAATGGAGGCCGTCGCACAAGCGCTGCGGGAATCCGGCGCCGAGGTACTGACGGTACCCTGCGATGTGCGCAAGCAGGAACAGGTGGAGGCGCTGTTTGAGCGTACCGTGGAGGCGTTTGGCCGCGTTGACGTGCTGGTGAACAACGCCGGAGTCGGTTACATCATGCAGCCGATCACAGAAATTGACCTGGTCGACTGGCAACTGGTGATGGACGTGAACCTCACCGGCGCGTTCCTCACCACGCAGGCGGCCGCGGCGTATATGCGCAAGCAGGGCGACGGCGGTCGGATTATCAATATCGCCAGCCAGGCGGCCAAAACCGGCTTTCCACACATGGCACCATACGTGGCATCAAAGCACGGCCTGATCGGGCTTACGCGCACCGCCGCCATTGACCTTGCTGCAGATGGCATTACGGTAAACGCGGTTTGCCCAAACCACGTGACTACGGGGCTGGGCGCCAAGCAGAGCGAGTACTTTGCCAATTACCGCGGTATGAGCGTTGAGGACTACCGCGCCGGCCTGCGCGCGCGCATTCCCCTGGGCCGCGTTGGCCTACCCGGCGACACGGCCGCAGTCGCAGCCTTTCTGGCGTCTGAGGATGCATCCTTTATCACCGGAGAGGCGATTAACGTCAGCGGCGGAGAGGAAATGCACTGATCGTCACGCGGTCTTTTTCTCGACGTGATTTGAACCGAAGCGCTAGAAGGCTTATTGATAGCTGACTTCACCGGTTTTGGATGCAGTCATGGGAATTACCGAGCTCGCAGTGCTTCGCCTTTTCCACATCTTCGCGCTGACCTATTGGCTGGGCGGGGAGTGGGGCGTGTTCCACACGTCGAAGAACGTCATCAATCGCAAGCTATCGATGGAAGAGCGGCTGCGTCATCTGGAAACTGCTTACCGCATCGATATCATGGCCCGCTCCGGGGTCATCCTGATCATGCCTCTCGGCATGCATATGGGGCACCTGTGGGGCGTGCAGCCCTTCGGCGGAAACTTCCTGGTGGCCATGTGGGTGTCTGTGGCCGCGTGGCTTGCGCTGTGCTGGGCGGCGTTCATCTACCGGGAAACTGATACGGGCATGAAACTGACCATCTGGGATGAGCGCATTCGCTTTGTACTCATCCCGGTGCTGGTGGTCTGCGCAGTCTCGTCGCTGCTGGGTTACGGTCCGTTCAATGCCGGCAATATGCAGAAATGGTTCTCCCTGAAGATCATTATCTACAGCGGTATGCTGGTCATCGGTCTGTACCTGCGCTTTGTCATGCGCGAGTGGACAGATATGTTCCGCATCCTGGCCGAAGGCCCCAATGCCGAGGTGGAAACACAGCTCGAGAAGGAGCTTTCGCGCTCCGTGTATGTGGCTTACCTCTATTGGGTCGGCATTGGCTGCACCGCTTTTCTGGGCGCTACGAAGTTCATTTAGCCCCAGACCGTGCACACCCAGCACTAGCGCCGTGGGCGGACCAGATTCCCGGTCCTGATCTCCTGCACGCTGGACGTGCCAAGCAGAACCATCGAGCGTTCGATTTCTTCCTTCAGCAGGGTCAGTACGCGGTTAACACCCTGCTCACCGCCGGCGGCCAGCCCATACAGGTAGGGACGTCCGATGGCGCATGCGTTGGCGCCCGCCGCCAGCGCCTTCAGCACGTGCGTGCCTCGCCGGACGCCGCCGTCGAGGATGATCTCCAGCGCATCGTCAACGGCGTCTCGAAGCTCTGCAATGCGATCGATAGGTGCTGGCGTCCCATCCAGCTGGCGCCCGCCGTGATTTGAAACCATCACTCCCGCCGCGCCTATGGCTGCCGCGCGTCTGACATCTTCAACTGACAGCAGGCCTTTGATGAGTAAAGGGCCGCCCCAGATTTTCGCGAGCCACTCGGCATCCTGCCAGGTCACCGACGCGTCGAAGTAATTGTTGAACAGTTCAGCGGCGCTCAGACCCCCGGAAGATATCCTGCCGTCAGTGGCAAAATTCGGGAAGCCGAAGTTCAGCTTCCGCATGGCCGATAGCGACCACGAGGGATGTGTGGCGAAGCTCAGGAAGCTCCTCAGGCTCAGAGACGGTGGCATGGTCATGCCGCTCAGCAGGTCGCGCTCGCGATTTCCGCCGATGGCGGCATCCACGGTTAGGCAGAGCGCGTGGTATCCCGCGGCCTTGCAGCGTTGTACTAACTCCGCGGTAAAACCGCGATCCTTGAAAACATACAACTGAAAGATCTGCGGCTGATCGCCGATCGCGGCGACGTCCTCGAGGGCCGTGGTGGCCATGGTAGACAGGGCATACATGGTCCCGGCCTGAGCCGCGGCGCGTGCGACAGCCAGCTCACCTTCGATGTGAAACAACCGCGATGAGCCGGTTGGCGACAGAATGAAGGGAACCTCGATTTTTCGACCGAGTAGCTGCGTGCCTGTATCTACGCTTGATACATCGGTGAGCGCGCGCGGAATGAGCGAGTAGTCGTCGAAGGCTGTGGTGTTGCGGCGCAGGGAGACCTCGTCATCCGCGCCGCCTTCGAGATAATCGAGAATCGGTCGCGGCAGCCGCTTTGCGGCCAGTCGCTGCACATCCGCCAGATTGCGGGTGTCAGCCAGTTTCATGGCGCCGCGCGTTATTATCATTCATCGATCATGGCCATCTTGCTTATCGGGTGCATAGCGCGCGCCGTGATCGAGCATCGCGTTCAGGCCTACCCGTTGATTGATGCCGGACAGATCCAGCATGTTCTCCAGAGCGGCACTACTGCTGCCATCGCGGCGCAGGGCTGACAAAAACGTCTCGGCGACAGGCACCACGTTGCGCAGCAGTGCGCCGGGTGAAATCACCAGCGGAAAGCCCATGGCAACCAGCTCCGGCACCGGGATAAGTGGCGTCTTGCCGCCCTCAACCATATTGGCCAGCAGTGGCACGCGCGCTGCAAACAGATCGGCCGCGTGCGTCAGATCCTCCCGCGTGCGCAGGGCTTCGATAAACAGAATGTCGGCGCCCGCCTGCAGGTAGTGTTCGGCGCGTTCCAGCGCGCGATCCAGGCCCTCCACTGCTATGGCATCAGTACGGGCAATAATGAGCGTCGACGCACTGGCCCGAGCGTCGGTGGCGGCTGCGATCTTGCCGACCATCTCACCCAGGCTGATTAACTGCTTGCCTGCCAGGTGTCCGCAGCGCTTGGGCATCGTCTGGTCTTCGAGCTGGATCGCATTGGCACCGAAGCGTTCGAAGAGGCGCACCGTTCTCTGTACGTTGAGCGCGTTACCAAAGCCCGTGTCGGCATCGATGATAATGGGCAGCTCAATCCGATCGCGCACCCGCGCCAGCACGTCGGCGACTTCGCTGAAACTCACCAGTCCGATATCGGGTCGGCCCAGTTGTGAATAGGCGATCGAGGCCCCGGACAGATACACCGCATCAAAGCCCGCCTCTTCGATCAGCAGCGCCGAAAGCGCATCGTAGGCACCGGGCGCGTGGACGCCCTGCGGCAGGGCGAGTCGCGCACGTAAATCCTCAGTCATGGGCGAGGGCTCCTTGGCACAATCGCGCCGCTGGAAAGGCCGTCCTTGAGATAGGGGACCAGTCCCCCGGCACTGACGATGGCCTGCAGTTGCTCTGGCAGCGGTTCCACGTGGTGAATGATACCGCGCGAGCAGTTCTCGATATGACCCGTAGCCGGGTCGACATCGAGGGTGTCGCCGGCCTCGACGAGGCCCTGATGCTCCCATAGCAGCACGGGAAGGCCGAAATTAGCCGCATTGCGATAGAAGATTCGCGCCACGGAACGTGCCAGCACCGCACGAACGCCCAGCAGCTTCAAGGAACCGGCGGCCTGCTCCCGGGAGGAGCCCATGCCGAAGTTCAGGCCCGCTACGAGGATGTCGCCGGGTGTCACCGTCGCAGCGAAATCCGGGTCGATGCTCTCGAGGCAGTGACTTGCCATAATCGCTGGCTCCGCCCTGAGATAGCGGCCGGGCGCCATAGCATCTGTATTGATGTCGTCACCGAAGACGAAAGCCTTACCCATGCATTAACTCCCGTGGATCGACGATGCTGCCGGCGATCGCCGCGGCGGCGACTGAGTAGGGTGAGCCCAGGTACACCGAGGCCTCACTGGAACCCATGCGGCCCTGAAAATTCCGGTTTGTCGACGAAATACACGTCTCGCCAGCGGCGAGGATTCCCGCCCCCAATCCGGCGCAGGCTCCGCAGCCGGAGGGCAGGAGCAGGGCGCCTGCGTTTACCAGAGCGGCGAGGGTTCCCTCTTCCGTCGCCTGCCGGGTTACCCGCGCCGAAGCCGGCGCAATGAGCAAACGCGTACCTTTAGCCACTTGCCTGCCCCGCACGACCTCAGCGGCGGCGCGCAGATCGTCGATCTTGGCGCCGACGCAGGCGCCGATGTAGGCCTGATCAATGTGTACACCGGTAAACGCAGTCACGCTGTCGCTGTTCTCGGGTGAGTGCGGTGCGGCGATCTGGGGTGTGAGCTCAGCAACGTTGATCTCGCAGGTACTCGCATACACGGCGTCGGCATCGGGATGCAGGCACTGCCCCGTCTCCGCGCTGGTCAGTGGCTTCCCGCAAGCCTCCAGATACGCCGCTGTCGTGGCGTCGGCTGCGACCAGTCCTGTCTCACAACCGAGCTCTGCGGCCATGTTGGCCAGCACCATGCGCTCTTCCATAGTCATTGCATCGACCAGTTCGCCACCGTATTCAACCACCGTGAAGCTGTTGGCCAACCCCAGCTTCCTGCACAGGAGAAGCATGATGTCTTTTGCCGTGACCCCCCGGGTCCACTGGCCCCTGAGTTCAACGCGCAGGGTCCCGGGGACGTTGAGCCAGGTCTCCCCGGTGGCGGCAATGGCCGCCATATCCATGGCGCCAAAGCCCGCGGCATACGCGCCAAAGGCGCCGCCCATAGTCGTGTGGCTGTCGCCTCCGGCGACGAAGGTACCGGGCCTGATCACACCGTGTTCGGGTAGCACCAGGTGGCAGATACCGACCATGTCAAAAAACGTTTCTATACCGTGGCGGGTAACAAACTCGCGGGTGGCCTTCAGTATGGACGCGCTCTGCACATCGACTGCAGGGACGTAGTGATCACTGGCGATGGCTACCCTCGAGGGGTCCCAGAGGCCGACGCCCCAGACGTCCAGGAGCGGCTGCCAGCGCCGCGGACCCGAGGAGTCGTGTGCGTAGGCGAGATCGACGCCGATGGTCAGGGTTTCTCCTTCCTGAACCTCATCCCTGCCGGCCGCGCGGGCAAGGAGTTTCTGCGCCAGTGTCTGCGGAGACTTTGTCACGACGCTGACGCTGCCAGGGGCGCGGCGCGGGGCTGGAAGAGCAGTAGGACAGAAACCAGCAGCGTTACAATCACCAGCATGCCAATCATCATATTCAGTGCGGGTAGGTAGCTTCCGTCTGCCACCCGGCGCAGCCCCAGGAACTGAATGCCTGCAGCGCCAGCCAGCGAATCCACCATAATAAAGATGCCGAGTATCCGACCGTAGGATGTCCCTGCGAAAAACTCTGCCAGAACCAGCTGAATGGATGCAAAGGCACCAGAGAATCCTACGCCGAAGACTATCGCGTAGACTAAGAGTGTCACATTGCTGCTGGGATCAACGGCGCGCAGGACCATCAGGCCCAGCAGCATGTTGATGATGCTCGCTATCAGGATCAGAACTTTGTTGAAGTGATCGCCGAGATAGCCAAAGAGCAGCTTGCCCGCCACGGCACTCCAAAAGAACGCGCTGAAGACAAGAGGCAGCAGCGCGTTGCTGACGCCGAGATCCTGGCCGAGATAAATAGATTGGTGCTGGAGTACGCCGACAATGCAGAACCACAGGGCTCCGGTGGCAATCATCATCAGGTAAAAGGCCGGTAGGGCGGCTGCTTCGCGCAGCGTGTAGCCAACCACTGTGCCTGCGACCTCGCTGGTGGCCGCCGCACCGCTCTCTGCGTCTGCTTGACCTGCCGGGCGCCTGTTGCGGATCAGTAGCAGCCCCAGCAGCATCATGCCGCCGCCTACCGCAGCGATCAGCGTAATGGCCTCACGCCAGCCCTGCTCTGCAAGGGTTTGCTGGGCCAGGAGTGGGAAGAACGCTCCGCCCAGGCTTGACCCCATCAGCAGAATGCCGACCGCGAAGCCGCGCCGACGCACAAACCACCGCGACAGGATCAGCATGCAGGGCACGAGCCCACACGCCGTGAGGCCCAGGGAGCAGGTGAGGTAAATCAGCGTCATATGGGTCAGGCTGCTGATGTAGGCGAAGACGCTCAGGGGAACCACAATGAGTATCACGCCGCCGAGCATGATGCGCCGCGCCGGGAAGCGATCGCACAGCGCGCCCAGCAGTGGTATCAGCAGCGCCGTCAGCAGCAGAAGCAGTGAGGCGGGTCGCGTGACCTGCTCTTCGTTCCACCCAAACTCACGCGTCAATTCCGGATACAGCAGCGGTAGGGTGTTAAGCAGGATTCCGTTGGTGGCCATGTACACCAGAAACAGGCCGAGCAATACCCACCACCCATAGTCCATTCTTGTCATTCTGAGGCCTCTGCCGCGCTATTCCTGTTGCGAATGAGTATATAGATCAGTGGCATTGCGGACATTGTTTGCAAGCAGCTATCCGACTGCCGACCAAGCGCTGCCTGAGATTGCCAGCATGCTTACATGGTCGGTCGAGTTGGTGGATGATATACCGCATGAGTATATATCGGGGGTTTGACTTATGCGTGGTCGAAGTATTCTTGTGCTTCTCTCCACGTTGGTTGTGATGATCAGTTCACTGGTCAGCGCGCAGACCGCGCAAA
>JBLIIW010000056.1:0-19591 GCA_047635315.1 Halieaceae bacterium
CTCAGGCGGCGGCACGCTGAGCTGATAGGCCGGTGAGCGCCTCCCGCACTACGCGTTTCGGCAGGCGATCAACCGTGAACAGTCCCCAGTGCTTTTCTGGCTCAAGGGGGTCTTCGGAGCCTTTCCAGGGTTCATCGAAGGCCTCAAAGACGAATGTCAGTATGTGTTCACTTCGCGCCCAGGCCAGTAACTGTCGGCAGTACTCGGCCTGCAGGTCTTCCGACGCGTTAAATGGCTCTATCCCGCGACCGTTGGATGCGGTAGTCCAGCCTGCCTCGGTGATGAGCACCGTTTTGTCCGGATATCGATGTGCAACGGCGTAGTAGTTCGACTTGGTGTACTCCAGCGCGTTGTCGATCGTCTGGTACTCCCACACCGGATAGGTATGCAGCGACAGGAAATCAAGCTCCGCAGCCAGTGGCTCCAGCTTGTCGCTCCAAGGGACGTAATTCTCGCAAAAGGTTACTGGCTGGCTGATCTGTGCGCGCAGCGTTCGTGCATAAGCAATAAGATGATCGACGGGTACCAGGTGATCGGTCCACTCCACGCTTGATTCATTGCCCACAGAGACCGCAAAAACGATGTCTTCAAAGTGCTGCGCAAGCCTGACGAGTTTCTTCAGGCCATCGGCATTGGTCTGTCGGTTCGCAGCGAGTTGCTCCGCGCTGAAGTCGGCACCCCAGGGACAGTTCGGATTGCTGACCTCGGCCTCCGTATCCAGCCCCAGCATAACCTTGAAGGGCAGTCCTTCGCCTCTGATCACCTGTAGAACGGTTTCTGCATGGGGGCTGGCATCGTAGAGCCGCAGGAATTGCCAGTCGTCTTCAAGCAGACGAAGGTCTTCCCGGATCTGCTCGTAGGATGGGTAGATACCGGTGCGCGGACTCTGCCCCTCGCGATAACCCGAGTAACAGATGGCATTGCCATAGGACTGCGGCAGCTCGCGTGGCTCAAAGCGCGCGCGTTCAGACATATTTGGCGATTCCGTCCTTATCCCAGAGGCCCCAATAGGCGCCCACATCGCCTTCGTCTGCGACTTTCCAGGTCTCGTCAAAGGACGAAAAGTAAAACACCTCGATATCGTCTTCTTCTGCCCATTGGCAGGTGTCGATGAAGTACTTCATTGCATTCGCTGTTGAGGGTACGGCGCCGTCCTCCGGCGTGCCAATATTTGGCCAGCCGGTCTCGCTGACTATAACCGGCTTGCCGCCCGCCGCGTGGCTGGCGCGGCGGTACATTTCTTTCATATAGAGCAGCGCATGATCGGCCGGACAGCTCTCCCAGAACGGATAGCAGTTGGCCAGTACCACGTCGCAGGCTTCGGTGACCCGCGGATGATCCACAAACTTGAAGTAGGCATCCACGTAGCCCACGGGCACGCCCGGGGCGCCTGCCTTGGCCCGGTTAATGTAGTCGATCAGCTGGTCCTCGCTCATCTCCCCACGCAGGAGGACTTCGTTGCCAATGGCAAGAATATCTACATGACCTGCCTGGGCCGCGGCGATACCGTTGGCCAGTTCCCGCTCATTCTGTTCGTGGTCGCCCTCAAGCCATACGCCGACCAGGGTTTTGAGCCCCTCTTCCTTCGCTATGCCCGGGATCAGTTCGTTTCCCTCAGTGCACGAAAAGGAGCGGATCCAGCGAACGTTCGAGCTGATCAAGGCCAGGCGCCGACGAATCTGCTCAGCAGATATCTGCGTGCCCGGGCCCTGTCCCTCTTCATAGGGGCTGAAGGAGATACCATGAATGCCGTCTTCGAGGATGCGGGCGATAATCGCGCGCATATCCTGCTCCGAATGATCGGCAAAGTTTATGCCCGCGAGGGACTTGTTTCTTCTGTAGTGATTGGACATTAGATCGCACCAGAGTGAGTCTTAGACGGTTGTGGGTGTGCCGCGCAGCGTCTCCAGCTGCGCACGAATGTCATAGGCGCGCTGCTCTGTAATCGGGTAGCTGGCTACCATCCACAGAGCTATGGCCGACCCGAAGAGGGGAATACAAACATCGTAAATCCGCATCAGGAAAATAGTGTGCTCGGTCTGGTTGCCGCCCAGCGCTACATCGAAGCCGGTCGCGTTGAGCAGATAGCCGCCGATGGCCAGCGCCGCAGCCATACCCAGTTTGACCACCCACCAGTAAATCGAGCCAAACATACCCTCGCGCCGCTGGCGACTGGTGAGCTCGTCGGCATCACAGACGTCTGCAATCATTGAGCCCATCAACGTGAACAGGCCGCCCAGGCCAAAGGCCAGGAGGGGCGCAGGGAGCAGCAGGAGCATGGGGTGCTCGGGTGAGTAGCAGAACCACTTCAGCAGGTAGCCCAGCATGGACACCCCGGTGGAAAAGAAGAAAGCGCGCCGTTTGCCGATTTTTGAAGACAACCAGCTGATGAAGAAGATCACAGCAAAGGTGGAGATAGCCGATACCGTTCCGGCCCAGCCGGCGAACTCTGCACCCTTGTCTATATCGCCTGAGAATACATAGTAAATGATCACGTAGGACTGGAACGACGCGACCATCATGAAACCGTTGAACACCATAAAGGTGGCGATACAAAGTTTCAGGAACGGGGAAAAGCTCAGCGCTGCCCCAAAGCCGATGAAGAAGTTCTTGGTACTGTCCACGAAGCTGGCTTTGATTTCGGCGACCGCCGTCTTGTTGAGCCGCTCGCGCAGAAAGATCGCCGGCAGGATGCCGACCACGATCGTCGCGCCGCCTATAGCAATGGCCAGCACGCCGGCGCCCTCCACCATGCCGTCAAAGGTCTCGTGCTGCATGACCCAGAGGAACCACGGCGCCATCAGGTAGGCCAGTTGGCCCATGAAATTCTGCACGGCCATCACGCGTGTGCGTTCGTGGTAGTCCGGGGTAAGTTCGTAACCCAGCGCGACCCAGGGTGTGGCAAATATCGTATAGGCGAGGTAAAAGACCACCGACCCTATAAGGAAGTACCAGAAGTAGTAGCTTTCGCTTTTTCCTGCGGGCAATTGCCAGAGCAGGGCAAAAATCAGCCCCGCTACGATGGCCCCAACAAAGATATAAGGGCGCCGCCGGCCCCAGCGCGATGTGGTCTGGTCCGATACGTAGCCCATCAGTGGGTCCGTAAAGGCATCGACCAGCCGCGGCAGTGCACCGAGTAGCCCTACCAGGGCCGGATTCATACCGAGCCCGAGATTGAGGACGATACTCATGCCGCCGATAGCGGCAGCGAGCAAATTGTTAACGAATGCGCCGAGCCCGTATACGATCTTCAGGGGCAGCGCAATTCGATCCTCGGGTTGAGTCTCTCTATGCTCCATGGACGAATCGTCCCTGAAATTGACAGCGCTGTCAATCTGTTCTCGCCGCTTATTTCAATTCCGCAATATCCCCGGTTCAGGACCTGGATGCTGCTTGCGCGCAGGGGGTTGCTGGCATTACCCGCGACCGGGCAGGCTCGTGGTCGTTTCCTGTGCACGCTGTCGGCGGCGTTTGACAGCGCTGTCATTCCCTGCTGCAATCGCTCCCGCTGCCGCCACAGGTGGCCAAGCCCCGGTGTTGGCCGAGGGGTCCGATGGATGTCAAAGATCCCCCGCGAATAGCGCGGGACCGCGCTGAGCATCAGCGTTTCAGAAGATGGAGAGAGCGATGAGCAAGGCTGCCATGAAAGTTTCCGAGCTAGCGGATACTGTCCGCGATCGGGTAGACGCATTGCTGGCGCAAATGTCGCTGGCAGAAAAGATCGGGCAGATGAACCAGGTCCACGCGGGGGATGAGTACTCTCCTGCGGTACACGCTGAGGACATCCGTGCCGGGCGAATTGGCTCTATTATCAATACGGTTGATGTGGACACGATCTGCGAACTGCAGCGCATCGCCGTTGAGGAGAGCCGTCTTGGTATTCCACTGCTCTTTGGCCGCGATGTGATACACGGCTTTCACACGGTCTTTCCCATCCCCCTGGGACAGGCCGCAAGCTTCAATCCGCAGATCGTCCGCGAGGCGGCGCGGTTGGCGGCAGCAGAAGCCTCCGCCTGTGGAATCAACTGGACCTTCGCGCCGATGCTGGATGTTTCCCGGGATGCGCGCTGGGGGCGTATCGCAGAGAGCCTCGGTGAGGATCCGCTACTGGCGGGGGAGCTCGGTGCCGCCATGGTGCGCGGTTTTCAGGGCGACTCGCTCTCAGCCGATGGTGGAATTCTCGCCTGTGCAAAGCACTTTGCCGGTTACGGCGCCTCCGAGGCCGGGCGCGATTACTCCACCACCAACATTCCCGAGAACGAACTGCGCAATATCTATCTGCGGCCCTTCTATGCGGTCCTCAAGGCGGGTGTAGGGTCGTTTATGACTTCCTTCAGTGATCTCGATGGGGTGCCGGCCACGGCAAATGATTTCCTGCTGCGTGATGTGCTGCGCGATGAATGGGATTTTCAGGGTTTTGTGGTCAGCGATTGGGATTCCGTATCGCAGCTGGCGGTGCACGGCATCAGCACCGGTGACCGGGATTCCGCCGCGCACGCCGCACTGGCCGGTGTGGACATGGAAATGGCGGGGGGAACCTATATGAACCACCTCCCAGGCCTGGTGGCCGATGGCGGCGTGGATGAGGCGATCATCGATAGTGCGGTCGCCAACATTCTGCGCGTCAAATTCTCCATGGGGCTTTTTGACCGGCCCTACGGCGACGCCGGGGACCACGGCCCTGCACTGGCCCCCGGGGCCCTCGCGACTGCCCGAGAGGCAGCCAGGCAAAGCGTGGTGCTCCTCAAGAACGACTGCGCCACACTGCCGCTGGATCCGCGGGCGATTCGCAAGGTGGCGGTAATCGGACCGCTCGCGCATGCGCCGCAGGATCAACTGGGCACCTGGGTGTTCGATGGCGACCCCAATCTGAGTGTTAGCTGCCTGGACGGCGTCCGCAGCTGTTTGGGTGAGCAGGCGCAGCTCAGCTTCGTGCCGGCCATGAGCACCAGCCGCAGCCGCGATAACGCCGCTTTTGCCGACGCCGCCGCCGCTGCTGCCGCCGCCGATGTGGCGCTGCTGTTTCTCGGCGAGGAGGCGATTCTTTCCGGGGAGGCGCATTGCCGTGCGGCCATAGACCTGCCCGGAGCGCAGCTGGAACTGCTGCGCACGGTCCGGGCCGCGGGTGCCAAGGTCATAGTCGTGGTCCTCGCTGGCCGGCCTCTGGAGCTGACCGACGTCGTCGATGAAGTTGATGCGCTACTCTTTGCCTGGCACCCGGGAACGATGGCAGGCCCGGCAATCGCCGACCTGCTGTTTGGACTCGAGTCACCCTCTGGCAAGCTACCCGTTACCTTCCCACGCGCCGTTGGGCAGATTCCGATCTACTACAACCAGAAGAACACGGGTAAACCGCCGAGCGCTGAGCAGGTGGTGCATATCGATGATATCGACCCGCTGGCGGCCCAGACCTCTTTGGGGATGTGCGCTTTTCATCTGGACGCAGGCTTTGAGCCACTCTTTCCCTTCGGTTACGGGCTTTCCTACGCAGTGTTTTCTTACTCGCACCTGCGGCTCAGCACGCATAAACTGGCTGCGAAGCAGACAATTGCGGTGAGCGTCGAGCTCCGCAACGACGGCGCCATGGCGGCGGATGAGATCGTTCAGCTGTATATTCGCGATCGCGTGGGCAGCCTGACTCGGCCGGTCCGAGAACTGAAGGCCTTTAGGCGCTTGCGCGTGGATCCCGGGAGCAGCGTGCGCGTGGAATTCGAGTTGGGTATGGAAGACCTGGCTTTCTACGACCGGCGGCAGCGCCTGGTGGCGGAGGCTGGTGACTTCGATGTCTGGGTTGGTGGGTCCTCCACGGGCGGCCTGCACTCTTCCTTTGAGCTCCTGCAATCGAGCGAGGTCTAGTTCTCTATGGCGAATCAACGAATCAGCGTTGTCTTCACCTCCTCTATTGTCGCCCTGGGCGGATTTCTCATGGGCTTTGACGCCTCGGTGATCTCCGGGGTTGTGGGGCTCATTGAAAGCGAATTTGCCCTGTCCAAGTTACAGTTGGGCTGGTCTGTGGCGTCCCTGACGCTGACGGCAACACTGGCGATGATGGTTGCCGGCCCCCTCAGTGACCGCATCGGTCGACGGCGTACGCTGCAGTTTGCTGCGCTGTTGTTTGCGCTCTCCGCGTTTGCCTCTGCCCTGGCGCCGAGTTTTACCTGGCTGGTGCTGGCGCGCATGCTGGGTGGGTTGGGGGTCGGGGCCGCGCTGATCATCGCCCCTGTCTACATTGCTGAAAGCGCCCCCCCTCAGAGCCGTGGTCGACTCGTGTCGATCAACCAGCTCAATATTGTGCTGGGTATTTCCGCGGCATTCTTCAGCAACTATCTGATCATCAGCGCAGGGAGCATGGATACGCCCTGGGTGGAGATTCTTGGACTTGAACGCTGGAACTGGCGCTGGATGTTGGCGGTGGAAGTCGTGCCAGCTCTCGCTTATGGACTCGGCCTGCTCTTCGTCCCGGAAAGCCCTCGCTGGCTGGCTATGCGCGGTTTCGATAAGGAGGCCCTGTCGGTACTCCAGCGCCTGCACGGAGGGGACATGGCGGAGATTGAGCTCGAGTCCATGCAACGGGGCCTGCATGAGCCACAGGCCGCCGGCGCCCGACTGGCGCAGCTGTTCACCCCGGCCATGCGGCTCGTTCTGACCATCGGCGTATCCATCGGTATTCTGCAGCAGATAACGGGCATCAACTCGGTGTTCTTCTACGCGCCGATGATTTTCGAGCAGTCGGGTGTTGGTACGGACGCAGCGTTTATGCAGGCGGTGCTGGTGGGACTGGTTAATCTGGTGTTTACAGTGATCGCCATGGCGATGATTGACCGCATTGGACGGCGTCCACTGCTTGGCTTCGGCCTTCTGGGTATCGCCGTTTCTATGTGCGCACTTTCCTACGGGTTCAGCTCCGCCACCTACACCCTGCCGCAGAATATCCTGGAAATGCTGCCGGACGCGTCGCTCGTGCCGCAGTTGGCGGCTCAGGTCGGTACTGTCTACCACAGCGATATCGCCTTCAATGACGCGATGACCGCAGCGCTGGGAGACATCGCTTTTGCGGAAAATAAGTCGCTATTGATCAACAGCGCGATCAGCATCAATGCGCCGCTGATTCTGCTGGCTATTCTCGCCTTCGTTGCGAGCTTTGCTGTTTCCATCGGCCCGGTGATGTGGGTGCTGTTCTCAGAGATATTCCCTACCGCCGTTCGCGGCCTGGCGATATCCTTCGTGGGACTGATCAATTCGGCGGTGAGTTTCACCGTGCAGTTTATATTTCCCTGGGAACTGGATCGTCTCGGCGCAGCCACGACTTTCCTGATTTACGGGCTCTTCGCCGCGCTGGGACTGGTGCTGATAATGAAGATTCTGCCGGAGACCAAAGGCCGCTCGCTTGAGGAGCTGGAGCTTGAACTGGTCGCCAGAGAGAACTGATCATGCGCTTCCAGCGACTGTTTCTGTGCGCTGCTGATGAGCTTGGGCAGCTTGCGCAAGCCAAGCTGCCTCTGCAGGTGTCGGAGCTGGATGAGTAGAACGGACTGATTGGGGACCGACTGAGGAATCCCTGTGCTGGTTTTAGCGCATGGGTATGGAATTGCGCGCAGTTGCTCCGGGGCCCAACAGCTACGGTTTGAGCGCGGGCTAGCCGGGTGCGGGGCCCGTGGAATCGCGGTGCACAATAGTTCCAGGAATCATTTCCCCACCGACAAATGGTTCGCCCTTTTGCGTCTTGGAGATAAGCAGGCGGGCTGCCCGTTCTGCCATTTCAGCTAGCGGTTGGTGGATAGTCGTCAACGCCGGATGCACCTGGCGTGCCAGAACGATGTCGTCGCAGCCCACCACAGACAGCTGTCCCGGTATTGCTATGCCCAGCGATACGGCGGTTTTGATCACGCCCACCGCCATATCATCATTCGCCGCAAAAACGGCCGTTGGTGGTTGTTTCATGGCGAGCAATTGACGGGCGCAGACCTCTCCGGAGCCCATGGAATTATCCCCGTTCAGTACCAGGCCGACCTCCAGCGACAGGCCATTGCGGGATAGTCCGTCACAGTAGCCGAGATAGCGTTTCGCCACGGCCTTGTGTTCTGCGTCGCCGCGAATAAATGCGATGCGCCGATGGCCCAGGGAGGCGAGATATGAGGTCATCTCGCTACATATCTCGCGGTCATTGGTTCTGACCGTGAAGCCCAGAGGCTTTTTTGTCCCGGGGGAGAGCAGGACAAAGGGCACATCCGTGCTTGCGATCGCGTTGACGATCGACTTCATGTTTGAAAGTGGCGGGGCAATGATCAGACCCGAGGGGCGCAGTTGCCGGATAGATGATACGAGCTCGGCGCCCAGTTCCTTGTCGCGGTAGTTGCACGGGCGTATGAGCAATTCATGGTTGGCAGGCTTGCAGGCCTGCAGCGTGCCCTGCTGCAGCTTCAGGATATAACCGGAGCTCGGCGCCTCATAGTAACTCGGGTCATCGTATACCAGTACGATCAGTCGGGCGCTCTGACTGGCGAGGTTCCGCGCGGAGGTGTTCGGCCGGTAGTTGAGCGTGCTGATGGCCTGCTCCACCAGGAGTCGGGTACTTTCCCGCACGTTGGGCTCGCGGTTTACCACCCGGGAGACTGTCTTGATCGACACCCCGGCCAGCTGCGCGACATCGTCGATGTTTGTTGCCTTACTCACTCTTACTCCGCACTGTAACCAGCTATTATTATTGTAATGCGAGCTTAGACCAGCGGATACCCGCTGGTCTGATGCCCGCGCATCCGCACGTCGCTGTTGCCCTCAATCGCTGAAGATATCGCTGCGGGACAGCCTGAGCGTAATCTGGCGCACGTCTCCGCTGCGCGCAAAGATTTCCCGACTGACAGGCTCCGGGAGAAGCTGCCCGGGCAGCGACTGCTCCTCGCCGCCTGCACGCTGTATCCTCAGCGAGGGCCCATCCTGTTGCCCCAGTTGGTAGACGAAAAGCACCTGGCACCAGGTAAAGGCGAGGCTCCCTTCGTCCAGCTCGATCACCTGCCATGCGCCCTTCACATCAAGATAGTGAAACTGTCGGGATTCCCTGAGGAATTCCCGTTTATGCAGCAGGGACGGAAGCAAACCGACTTCGCCGTTGCGAACCCGCACACCGAGCTCACCAAAGCGCGTGAGTACCTCCTCCTTGGCCTGCCCTGTCATGCCCGGCTGGCGGGCTCCCGCATGTCCGGGTGTGTGTGAGTAGGGGTCCATGGGAAAAGCGCCGAATTCCCCGGGAGTCTTGTTGAAGCCGATACCTTCCCGCACGCGGTAATAGAGCGCTCCCAGCTGTTTCCTGAGCGCCTCGTCCGCGGCGCTGTCAACCGCACGAAAATAGTTTTCCTGCACGGCTACCAGAAGCTTGGAGACCATATGCCAGTAGATGCAGCCCAGACCTTCGAAGCCGAACATGCCGCCGGATCGTCCGGTGAATGCGTGATGATCGAAGGTGGACTCGTACAGGCCCTCGATTGCCGCGCGGTCAGCGTTGACGCTCGCGCTGCCCAGTTCGGCCGCAAGCTCCTCAAGACGTGCGCGCAGATCCCCTGCATTGCTAAAGTCTGCACTGAATCGACAGGTGCCCGCTGCATCGCGATAGACGAGGCGCTGGTCGTCCTTTTCGAGCATGTTCCTGAGTAGCGCTATAGCGTGCACGCTCTCGCTGCTGATCTGGTTCTTCTCCAGGAAGCCCGGGAGCGGCCGGTCCGGGTAGAGCATGAAGGACTTCTGGTCGGCGCGGAAAATATTGCTCTCGAACAGTGATTCGATTGCCTTGGCGCTGTCCTCCAGTGACAGGGCCCCGCTGCTCAGTACACTCACCTGGCCTTCCAGCATCAGGTAAAGGTTTTCTACCGTCGCGCTACTGCCGTTGAGGTGTAGCAGATTGTAGGCATGAAAGAGGCCGTCGTCCCGGCGGTTGCGCTCGATGGACAGGTCGGTGACCAGCAGCGCGCGCGCTAGAAGTTCCTTGAGCTCCCGCGGTGGCATGTTGACGCGCTCCCCCAGCGGCATCGGGCCATAGACAGCGTCACGGTAGTCGCTGGCGGCGCTGCCCAGCCCTGTGAGCACCGCAAAGCGCGTTTCAGCGCTCACCGGCGCCGCGCTGATTTCGTCCATATGTTGGGCCAGTACAGCCGCCGTCGCCTTTGCCCAACTGCCGACCTCCGCTGACACTTCAAAATCATCACTCGCCTCCCCAAGCAGTTCCTGCAGCATGACCATGTAGCGTCGCAGGTAGTACAGCGTCACCATGGACAGGCCGCTTCCCACCAGTGCATTGTTCGCATCATTCCATTCCGGACGCTGCGTGTTTAGCCAGATGCCGCCGTCGACTACGAGGTTGCCGAGCTTGCCGAGCAGTGGCACGAGCAGCTTTTCCATGAGGCATACCAGGCGCACATCGTGATGCTGGTCCAGCACCAGCTTGCCGTCGGCGCCGATCTCCTGCACACGCTCTTCGATACGCTCCGCCCCGGCAGTATCATAGGTTACGGTGTTCTTTGAATCCTTGAGGAGCTCCGTAAACGATTTGATCCGATAGGGCACATTGGCGTAACAGAAGACCCGTTTGTAGAGCCATTCCCGAAGCCGCTGGGGGTGGAAGCTGCGCGAGAGTTCCAGCAGCTTTTGCAGGTAAATAATCTGGTGGTCGCCCCAGTAGCCGATATAGCTCCAGGGGTCTTCCGGATCCTCAATCTCCCAATCAATGCCCAGATTGGTTATGCGATACGGGTTGTAGCCATCCATGGTGGAAGCATTTACGAACTTGGCGATGATTCCCTCAATAAACTCCGGGTAGCTCAGGGTGAGGGCTTCCCAGTTCTGGAAGATATCCCGCCAGTTTCCCTCGTAGGAAAGCAGTTTCTGTCCGTCCTTGTCCTTGAGCTTGATCGAGAAGCGGTTCCAGGGGCGGCTGGGATCGCCGTGCCGGCGCCCGAACGTGATGGGCAGGTATTCGTAGCATAAACGCTCCAGTTGTGAATCGGCCAGGGTCTGCACGGCTGAGCTCAGTTCATCCAGCCGCACGGTCCGCGGCAGGGCCTCAAGAAAAGCCTGGTTGCGGAGGTAAACCGGCTGGTTGAACTGCCTGATCGACGCCCGCAGGTCCTTCGTGTTTATGTTGTACTGATCGTCGTAAATACCGCCGCGCAGAACATTGAAGAGCACGTTGGCGTAGTGGTGGACGGAGACGTTTTCTTCGGCGGTGGCCTGAAATCCATCGCTGCTGGCCATGATGCGCGCCAGCTCAGCGGAGCCCTCTTCCACGGAACGCTGAATATCGGCGCTCAACTGCGTTGGGTTGCCGATTTTTTTCTGCAGGGCGACTATGTCTCCCTGCGAATGTTCCATGCCGCATACGATCTGCCAGCTGCGCGACCCTTTGGGCGCCAGCAGCTCCCTGCTGTGCACGAGGTAGGCGCCGCGAATGCCCCGCGTTTGATGCTCCGGCCCAATCGCTTCCCCCCGGCGAAAGCGGTTCAGCTGTTTTATCGAAAGCAGCACGCCCTGAGGCTCGATGCCCAGGCAAAAGGCTGAGGTGGCCCGCAGCGATTCGCAGGGTTCGGCGCGATCGGAGATGCCTGAGTAGAGGCAATAGATGCCCAGCCCCGAGGCTTCGTCCAGTTCTGACCATTTGTAGGCATCCACCAGATTGCTGGTGAGGTCCTGTGCGTTCTTTGGTGTTCCTGCCGGCAGAAGGTTTTGCAGTCCGTCGATAAGCCGCAGGGCCACAGGCTCCTCGCCCAGGTTCTCCAGCGCACACTCTCTTATAAAGCCGTAGCTGTCGCTGGTACTCCACTGGTAGCTGAAGACCATCTGCAGGTCATGGTTTATCTCTTCGAAACGGATTTTGTCGCCCAGGGTGCTCTTGTAGAGGTTTCGCGTGAGCCTGAAGCGGTCGTCGTGCTCACGGTTGAAGGGCTCCCACAGCTGCGCCTGCTCGTCTGGTCCGACCAGGATGACGGTCTTGCTCCCGGTGTGCGGTGCGCTTTCATGGATGCGGTCCACTGTTATGTAGGGGAACAGCGCCTGGTCCGGTGATACGCGACCGGCGGTCAGTCCTCCGCTTGAGGAGACAAACAGCCAGTGGTCACTGCCCGAGATAATGCTGCTGAAGAACACCGGCATGGCGTCATAGTTTCTGATTGCGTAGTAGCGCTCGCCATCCAGGGTCAGGAATTCACCGCTGGTCGGTTGCGACTCCATGGCGACGCGGGGGGATGTCTGTGTCGTGCTCATCATTTATGTACCAGAGTAAGCGTGCCAAAGATGCCGGCATCCATCCAGCCGCGGTCTTTCGCACCAGTTTCGACCCTTTCCGAGCCGATGAAGTTTTCCCGCAGGTCGCTGCCGTCGTTGTCACAGTAGGCGACCATCAAGCCCATGGTTTTTCCCGCTTCCAGGGTCAGGGGCGTCGCACCGGGAACACTGGCGGAGTAGTTTTCATCATAGATATCGATGGCGAGTTCCCAGACCAGCCGGTTACCGTCCGCACGCCAGCGACTCTGCACATGCTGCGAATAGCTGCGCGCCTCGTGATCCGTGCCGATATCGATCGCCTGGTTGTCCAGGGCCATGTGATACGCGAAAGCATTGTGGTTGAACTGATGGTCTCCCCCGGAGTGGTCCTCATCGATGAAGATTTCCAGGCAGTCATCGTCCCAGTACTGGGTCAGTGGATCGCGGTGACTATCAATCAGTATGTCGTCGGTGATTTCGGCGAGCAAATAAAGACGGTCCTCATCCCAGACAACCTTGAAGCGGCCCTCAAAGTCGGCAGTACTGTACTCAGGGCCCAGCCACAGCTGGTCTATAGGCTGCCAGGGAGTCTCTGACCACGCTGTGTCGTCGGCGCTTCCGTCGATGCGCGGCGCCTGCTCAGCATGCGGCGCAAGGTACAGTGAGCGACCGGGGGCATGGGTGTCACCGGCAACGGCTGTTGTTGCCATTGTGGCCATGAGCGTCGCGCAAAACCCCAGGCCAGCGGCGCATAGCACCCGGCTCGCAGTGCGCTGGGACGCCCGGTCGGGGGCGGGTAGCCGCGCCGAGGGCAATCTGTGAGGGGTGGCAATCCGTACTGGAGAAGACATGGCGATATCTCGGGTTCCTTGTGACTAGCTGTGTGGCTACCTGTGGGAGCTTCTGACGTTATTGGTTTTTTTTACTGTTGACAGCGCTGTCGAAAACGATACTATCCAAAATTGACAGCGTTGTCATACATAAATCTAATTAGCGTAGTGTCGGCCCAAAGCGGCTTCTAACATCTGCAAGTCTCGAGACTTCTCCCAGGAAAAGTTTCAGAGTATTTTGCAAGGACTGGAAGCAAGGTTAGAAACAATGGGTTGGAACTGTGCGCAAAGCGGGGTCTAGTCAATGTATAAGCCGTCCTTTCGTAAAACACCTATTGCTGCTGGTCTGAGTATTGCCCTGGGCTCTCTGGGGGCCGCGCATGCGGGTGCCCAGGAGAGCGTAGATCCTGAAAAAATGGTGATCGAAGAGGTCTTCGTCGTCGGCATACGCGGCGGTCTACAAAACTCCATGGACCGCAAGCGCGACTCCCAGGGCGTAGTCGATGCGATCACTGCCGAGGACATTGGTAAGTTCCCGGACACCAACCTCGCGGAATCCCTGCAGCGGATTACCGGCGTATCGATAGATCGCAGCAACGGTGAAGGCTCCAAAATCACCGTGCGTGGCATGGGGCCTGAGTTCAACCTGGTGACCCTCAATGGCAGAACGATGCCAACCGCGGGCAGCCGGTCCTTCGACTTTAATGACATCTCTACGGAAGGCGTGTCCGCCGTCGAGGTCTACAAAACCTCCAACGCCACCCTGCCATCGGGCGGTATTGGCGCCACGGTTAACATGCAGACCCGACGCCCCCTGGACAAGCCCGGGCTGTTCAGCGTCCTCAGCGTGAAGGCGGTGCACGAAACATCATCACCCAACGGCGAACTCGATGAAGTCACGCCGGAAATTGCTGGCTTTTTCAGTAATACATTTATGGATGACAAGTTCGGCATCAGCATCTCCGGTGCCTACCAGGAGCGGCAGAACCGCGAGGAGAACGCCGCGGTAGACTCCTGGATCCAGGATCGTCCCATCTCCGACTCCGCTATGGTCACTAACAACAACCAGCGCGCGGATGGCGTTTTCTGGTCGCCACAGAACGCGGGCCAGGGCTGGGGTGACATCACCCGCGAGCGCATCAACGGCCAGGTTGCTATGCAATTTGAGCCCAACGATCGCATAACGGCGACCCTCGACTACACCTATTCAGAACTCGACTTCGAAAAGAATGCCAACAGCTACGGCGTTTGGTTCGATGCGGGCGGCGCACTGCAGAGCATGACTATCGATGAGCGCGGCTCGGTGACTGATGTGACCGAGGTCGGCGGCGACTATGCGACCAACATCACCCGCGAGCATACGATCAAGGAAAACAAGTCTCTGGGCTTTAATGTTGAGTGGCAGGCAACGGACACCCTGTCCTTCAACTTTGACGTACACGATTCTACGTCGGAGCTGAGTGGCGGCGGTCTGGGCAGTCTGCCGGGCACCTCTGCGACAGTTATTGTCGGCAATACCTTCTGTGACTGGTGCGGCACGGTTCCAGGCGCGGGCCCGTCTACGGCGACCCTGGCAACCAAGTCGGCGGCCTACGGTTCCAACGGCGTTCCAATCTGGGATTTCACCGTGGCAAACGCCGGCTCAGGTGCACCGCAGGATGAGATTCTCCCCATTGATATGGGATCCCTGTTTGCTCTCGCATCGGACAGCCAGCAGAAAAACGAAATCACCCAGTTCCAGCTCAAGGGCCTCTGGGAGAACCAGAGCGGTGGTGCTATCCAGAGTATTGAGTTTGGCTATGCGAAAACCGATCAGAAATTCAACACTGACGACTTCGAGTCCCCGCAGCTCCCGGCCGGTTTCTGGTTGACCTCTGCAGTGCACTGGGACGATAACATCTGGCAGCGCGAGAGCAACTCGCTGCTGAGCGAGTTTTCTAACGGTGGAAGCTTCCCGGTCGATTACTACTACACGGGTGACTTTGATGCGATTGTGGATGGTTTCGAGACAGTGGGCGCCAACGATTGTTGTATTGCCAACCTTTACTGGCCTGGCTGGCCCAGTGATTTCCAGGACACGGAAAATGGTCGTGGTCGCTTGTTTCCCGGCCCAAGAACCGGTGCGTCGATTGTAGAAGAAGAGATCGACGCGCTGTTCGCGCAGATCAATTTTGAGGATGACTTCAACGGTATGACCATGCGTGGACGCGCGGGCGTTCGCTACGAAGATTCGACGGTGAAGTCTCAGGGCCTTGAAACGCCGGCGACGGCGGTGGTCTGGATCGGTGGTAACGAGTGGATCTACGAGTTTGCCGATGACCGGCAGTTCTCCGACGGCAGTGGTGACACTAAAGAGTGGCTGCCCAGCCTTGACCTGAGTCTGGAGGTGAGGGAAGGCGTGATCGTTCGCGGCTCCTACAGCCGCTCTCTGGCGAGGCCCCCGATCGGGGACCTCAACTCCACCAGCAATTTCCAGGGCACGCCCAAGGTGGACAGCCGGGATGTAAGCACGGGTAATCCCGGCCTGCTGCCCTACATTTCCGATAACTTCGACCTGTCTCTTGAGTACTACTACGGTGCAGGCAGCTATGTATCCCTGGGCTACTTCAAGAAGCGTGTGAGCAACTTCCTCCAGGGCACGACGGTACCGGGCACCTTTGACAATCTTCTCGACCCCTACTTCGGCCCCCGGGCCCTGCAGGCGCGGGAAGAGTTGGCTGCTGAGGGCATCGAAGCAACCAATACAGCCGTATTCCAGCGCATCAACTTGAATCAGGGTGTGGATCTAACAACCCCGATCCGCGCGGAGGCCGGTGATCCGCCGGTCGTGTTCGATGTGTCGACTACGGAGAACGGTGAGGAAGGTAATCTGCGCGGTTGGGAATTTGCCGTGCAGCACATGTTTGGCGAATCCGGATTCGGGGTTCTCTTTAACGCCACATTGGTCGGCGGAGATGTCGATGCGGATCGCGACGCGGTCGGTGGGCAGTTTGCACTCGAAGGTTTGAGTGATTCCGCGAACTTCTCGGCGTTCTATGAGAACAACCGATTGTCAGCACGTATCGCCTATAACTGGCGCGATGAGTTCCTCAGTGGCTTCGACGCGGCCTCATCGCCGGTGTTCGCGGAGGAGTACCAGCAGATAGACGGCAACGTGACCTACTACTTCAACGACAAGCTGGCGTTTTTTGTCGAGGCGCTGAACATCACGGAGGAGGTGCAGCGTAGCTTCGTTCGCTATGACAACCAGTTCCTGCGAGGAAACCAGTACGGTGCGCGCTATAACCTGGGCGCTCGTTATACCTTCTAATCGCACGCATTAGGCGGTAGCCTGAAGTCGCTGGTAACAGCGACTTTTTTTTGGGAGCGAAACGGGTTTCTCGGGTGCAATGAAGTGAGTTCCGTGCAGTCAGTAAAAGATATCGTGATTGTGGGTGGTGGCAGCGCCGGCTGGCTTATAGCGGGTCTGCTGGCCAGTGAGCACGCTGGCGCCGGCGATGCGGGCGCGGTCACGGTGACGCTTATCGAGTCGCCGGATGTGCCGACCATCGGTGTTGGCGAGGGCACCTGGCCCACCATGCGCAGCACGCTGCAGAAAATCGGCATCTCCGAGAGCGAGTTCCTGGTCCGCTGCAACGCGTCCTACAAGCAGGGCACGCGTTTCAATGGTTGGGTGAGCGGGCAGGAAAACGACAGCTACTACCACCCGTTCACGCTGCCCTCCGGCTACGGTGCCATCAACCTCGTGCCCTACTGGCAGGAGCATCGCGAGAGCGTTTCATTTGTCGACGCGGTGTGCGCCCAGGGCTACCTTTGCGATCGTAATCTGGCACCGAAGCAGGCATCGACGCCCGATTACGCGTTTGTCGCTAATTATGGCTATCACCTCGATGCGGGGAAGTTCGCTGAGCTGCTGCGCGAGCACTGCGTCAAGACGCTCGGTGTGCGACACCTGAGTGATCACGTGTCTTCCATCAGCGGCACGCCGGAGGAGGACATCAAGGGTGTCCTCACCCGGCACAACGGCCTGGTTGAGGGCGACCTCTTTATAGATTGCACGGGTTTTGCGGCCCTGCTGATCGGGAAGCACTACCAGGTGCCCTATGTGGACCGCAAGGACGTGCTGTTTAACGACTCGGCACTGGCAGTACAGGTGCCCTACGCATCCGCGAACAGTCCCATCGCTTCACAGACCATCTCGACGGCGCGGGATACGGGCTGGGTCTGGGATATTGGTCTTACGGAGCGCCGCGGAGTGGGTTACACCTATTCCAGCGCGCATAGCAGCGATGAGGAGGCCGAGCGCAGGTTGCGCGAGTATCTTCGCGAATCGGGCGCTCCTGCGGACTACGCCGCGCAGCCGCGCAAGCTGTCCTTCAGGCCCGGCCATCGGCAACGCTTCTGGCATCGCAACTGTGTGGCGGTAGGCATGTCCTCGGGATTTATCGAACCGCTGGAGGCCAGTGCCCTGGTGATGGTCGAGCTGGCGGGTAAAGCCATCAGCGAAGATTTGCCTGCGGACCGCTCTGTGATGGATGTCGTTGCGCGCGCCTATAACGAGCAGTTCTCCTACCGCTGGGACCGTATCATTGACTTTTTGAAGCTGCATTACGTGCTGAGTCACCGGGAGTCTCCCTACTGGCAGGATCATCGGCATAGGGACTCCATCCCCGATAGCCTCCGGGAATACCTCGAACTGTGGCGCACGCGTCCGCCCCGGCAAAGCGACCTCAATCGGGGCGATGAGATTTTTTCCGCGGCGAGCTACCAGTACGTAATGTGCGGAATGGGTTTCCTGTCCGGCAACCGAAAAAGCCGGCAACACTATGCCGATGAGCAGCAGGCGCAGACCCTGTTCACCCAGAACAGCACCAGGGCAAGGCAGATTGTTGCCGGCATCCCCGGGAACAGGGAATTGCTCGCACAGATAAGCGCGCAGATGCAGGGCGCCGGCTAGCCACCAATTCATACGGAGTAGATTTTTGATGAGTAATCACGCCCTGCTGGACAATATCACCCACAAGGACCTGAAAATTATTCCCGGGTACCGCAAGGGGCAGGGCTTCGAGGTCAACGTTACGCGCGTGTTTCCTTCGGAGTTCGCGCGCCTGCAGACCGAGTACCCGCTGTTCTTCGTCAAGAACGCGGAGAGTGGCCATTTTGATGCGGTGGCGCTGCTCGGTTTCTACGAGGGACAGAACCTGTTCCTCGGCGAGGACGGCTGGCTTTCAAGCTACGTGCCATTGAGCGTCCAGAGGCAGCCTTTTCTTATCGGTTTTCAGCAAAGCACCGAAGATGGTGTGCCGGTTCGCGAACCCGTGGTGCACATCGACCTCGATAATCCGCGGGTCAGCACCACGGAGGGAGCGCCGGTGTTCCTCCCTCACGGCGGAGAATCTCCGCTTCTGGAGGGCGTGACCTCGGTCCTCAAGGCAATTCATGACGGTCATGAGGCCTCCGAAAACCTTTCCACATTACTGGTTGGTTTGGAACTGATCGAGTCACTGGATCTTGGTGTCACCTTCAGGGATGGCAACAAGCACTCGGTGTCGGGCCTCTACACGATTAATGAAGACAGGTTGCGGGAGCTCAACGGGGCGGCGCTGGAAGTTCTGCATAAACCGGGACACGTGCAGGACATTTATATGTTCCTGTCGTCCCTGCCCAACGTGAACAAGCTGATCGACCGGGTATAGGGCCGCTCATGACCGTATGCGCCGCCGTCGAGGAGCTATCGCTGGGCCCCAATCAGCGCGTCACGGATGCTATTGCCAGTGCGCAGGGCCCGGTGGTTTTCCGTGGTCTGGTGGCGGACTGGCCGCTGGTCACTAAGAGTCTCGATTCGGACAGCTCCGTCATGAGTTACCTCGAGGCGGCTTATAACGATGCGCCGGTGACCGCGTTTCTTGGGGATCGGGATATCGAGGGCCGCCTGTTCTACCGGGAGGACATTGCCGATACCAACTTCTCACGCTTGCAGACCACGCTCACCAGCGTGCTGGCACAGATCCGCGAGCACGCGACTGATGATCACGCGCCGACCGTGTACATGGGCTCTACGCCGCTGGACTACTGTTTCCCGGGCATGCGCGAGGCCAACGATCTTGACCTGGATGATCACCGCGCCACGGTTCGTATCTGGATAGGCAATCGCACGCGTGTTGCTCCTCACTACGATTCGATGGAGAACCTCGCCTGTGTGGTGGCCGGCAGGCGTCGCTTCACCGTGTTTCCCCCGGAGCAGATTGCCAACCTCTATGTAGGGCCTTTGGACCTGACTCCCGCGGGGCAGGCCATAAGCCTCGTGGATCTCAATAACCCGGATTTCGAGCGTTTTCCGCGTTTTGCCGAGGCTTTGGCAAGTGCCCGGACCGTAGAACTGGACCCCGGCGACGCCATCTATATTCCCTCCATCTGGTGGCATGCGGTGGAGGGCCTGGATAACTTCAATATCCTGGTCAACCACTGGTGGCAGGAAGCCCCGGAATACCTCGGGACCCCCGCTGACGCGCTTT
>JBLIIW010000057.1:0-19477 GCA_047635315.1 Halieaceae bacterium
CAGATTTCTCAAAAGCGATGAGCGAAACGCTAAATCTGGCCTTTGGCCTCGAGTGGCGTGAAAAGACCTATACCGTTGTCCCCGACGAGCTCAACTCCTATATCGAAGACCGCGTCAGTGGTTTACGCGGGGTTCCCCCACAGGACGCCGGAGAGTTCGACCGGGATAACTGGGCGGTGTACCTCGATCTGGAGCACGACGCTTCCGATGACTGGCTTATGCAGTACGCCCTGCGCTACGAGGACTTCTCCGATTTTGGTAGCACGGTAAATGGCAAGGTTGCCAGCCGCTATCGTATCGATGGCACATTTACGCTACGCGGCGCACTTTCAACGGGTTTCCACGCACCGGCGCCGGGGCAATCAAACGTAAGAACAACCATCACGACCTTTGATGGCGCAATAGGCTTGCAGATTGAAGAGGGGCTTGTGCCGCCCACATCGTCGTAGGCGCTGGCAAATGGTGGAGCGTCGCTGATCCTGGTAGTCGCAAAGAGATCGGCGTTGCATTTTACGTTGACGTCGAGTTGGCTTGGGGCATTAGTGACAACTGGAGCCTTAGGCTCGGCGGCTCAAACGTGTTTGACGAGTATCCCGATGAGATCGCCGATGATGGGGTGTTCGCCAACCGCATCAGTGTTGGTCTGCCCTACCCGAGGCTTACCGTGACCAACTACGAGGGTGGGTCACTTTAGCGGCGAACATCCTATGACTTCTAGAGGTTCCTGGCAGGTGCAATTGGGGACGGGCCACTATTCACCAATCCCATGCAATTGCACGGGATTGTGGTCTGCTACAATTCCCCTGGACTGCGCCTGGCCCGCAAATCAGCGCAAGGCCAGGGGGCCTCAGTTAAGACCTTTTTGAATCCGGATCAACTGGTCGCGCAATAGTCCCAGCGATTCGCGCTGGGTATCCACTACATAGATGCCAACAGAATCTTTTGAAATTGACTGGCGGAGATAAAAACGCAATTTAGGGTGGTTGATCAAGGCGCCAAGAATCTCTTGGGCGCTCTGCGCCGATAGGGCGATATCGCATTTTTCAGTCAACTCTTCAACCAACAGACCGGCGCCTACCAACCTCGAGCAGTTGCCGCGAATAGCTTGTTGTACTGTGTTGGGTAATGCCCCCCGCACTTCCATTCTATAGGGTACGCTGGCAAAGAGAGCATCGAGATCTTGTGAGTAGTAGGCAGACGTTTGGGAGCCAAACTCCGGGCCACCGACCAAGCCCATCAAACCTTTCGAGGACAGCGCATCATAGCTTCCCCGCACAGAAGAAGACGGTAGAATGTTTGAGGCTTGATAAAACGCAACAATCAGTTCTTGTGCGCTTGCCTTCGGTTGCTCATCCCATGCGGTGAGCGCCTTCGATCCGAAGGCCCGAACCATCTCGAAATAGGCCATCTGGGAATCCAGGTCGCGTAATTCGATTGTCATGTCGTCCAGAAGTTGAATGCTGTACTCGTCGGCCTCTTCCTGTTGCAGGCGCTCGTCGTTCCAACGGTCAAATTGGAAGCCAAGAAAAATACCGAGCACGAGCAAAACAAATTCGACTGTGGAGCTCAGCCAGTCATGCTTCAGAACTGATTGTGTAAGGCTGCGCAGTAGCATGAAATTTATCCTTGAGATTGATGTCTTTCAAAGTTGACCTGTCAAAGCCCCATTGGCTATTGCGAGCAGCCGACGTGCGCCCCAGGCGTTCGTCAAAATACTAGTATTGAGACTGTTGGACGGAGTTTCTGATGACCTGGAGTGGCCTTCGCAACCTAAAAATAATCAGCTCACAGGGTAATAGGAAGATTGCCATGAGAATCATAATTGTCATTCTTGTGGCCCTCTAGGTTTGTATGTTTACCCTATCGAGCAATACTGTCGATTCTGTGGTTCCGGGTTTTGCAATAGCGCGCGGTCAGGAGCACTACGCGTTCAGCCGCGCAATTCCCCCGGTAATTCGAGTAGGCGATGGTGCAATCGTTGAAGTGTACATTAATGATGCATCGGATGATCTCGTAGCTCCAGGGATGACGGTTGAGTCTTATGCGCAGCTGACTTTTCCGGACCCCTTCGGTCATCCGCTGCTAGGACCTGTTTACGTGAAAGGCGCGGAGCCAAGGGACACTTTAGCGGTCACGCTGCACAAGATCGTTCTTAAAGACTGGGGCTGGACCGATACGGACCCACACTACGCCTATTTGTGCGAAGAGCTCGATGAGGTGCACCTGAAAACGTATGTTTTCGACGATGAGCGTGCCTAGGCGAAGTTTTTCGACACCATCACGATTCCGTTAAGGTCTTTCGCCGGCGTAATGGGCGTGGCGCCGGACACCGACGAAATGCTATCGACGATGCCTCCCCGGGCAAACAGCGGAAATATGGATGATCCGGATATCGTTGAGAGCGCAACGGTGTACTTCCCGATCTTTGTTGAAGGCGCGTTATTCTCCATTGGCGATACGCACGCGGCACAGGGCCGCGGTGAGGTGAGCGGCACGGGAATTGAGGCTCCCGCACGCATCATCTACGAAGTAAACGTACTGAAGCACGGGCGGAAGATTACAGAGCCCCAATATGAAACCGAGGAGTTCTACGCAGTCACCGCCTTTGCATTAACGCTTGACGAAGCCGCGAAGAAGGCGACCCGTTTTGGGCGGGACTATCTGGTTGAGGTGCGCGGGCTTGAGCGGCATGAGGCGAACATGCTGTGTTCTGTGGCAGCAGATCTGAAGATAGCCGAGGTGGTTGACGGGAACGTGCTGGTATCAATGCATATCCCGAAATCCTTGTTTGGGGAAAGCCGCTAACCATAGGGTATCGCTGCCAGCGCTATTTCCAGAGTCAGCTCGGGGCGATAGCTCGCCGATTCATTGGCACCGTGAAAGAGACTATCTCGTGTAGATAAAATTCCTCGAAACCGATGCGAAGAGCCTCTTTAGCGGCATCGGTTGCATAGCCTTTACCCCAAAACTCTTGGGCAAGTCGCCAGTCCACCTCCACGCAGGGAGAGAAATGCATTTCATACCTCTTACAGACTCCGCACAGGAGTCCTCAGATATCGAATGTCTGGCAGCGGACATACCCCACCTTCTAGTGCTGTCGCAGCGTGTCTCCAGACCGACGCGGGCGTTAGTGTTGGGGTAGTTAAACGTGCCTAAGCCAGTGCCAGGAATCAGCGTAGGTTGCGGATCCTCGCCGGCAAACTCCTGACATTATCGGCCTTCTTTAGACACAGCACCTGATTGGCGTTGTGGTACACCACCGCTTCGTTATAGCCGTACAGCTTGCCCGGTTGCATCTGGAAAATGTTTTTTTGCACCAGATGTTTGATTCTCCACCCCTTCAGTCGCATTCGTTTCTGCGCCTGGATGATTCCCTGATGGGTAGGTGAACCCATTTTAAAATTCGACGCGCCATCCTGAAGCGACTGCGCCAGATTACGCCGCGGATGACGGTCTATGATGCGTTTGTAGAGCACGGTGCCACAGATCATCAGCAGCCCGGGATACTTCGTGCTAATAGTGGCGAGGTGGGCGTGGATTTGGGTTCTATCGGTTTCTGAATAGGCGTTGACGTGCCCGTGACCCTGCCCCTGAGGGATGCCAAGAAGGCACTTAGGGGCCGCCAGGATCCGCAAAGTATTTCCTTCTGGAGGACGATTGCCATTGAGCTGTCGGAAGCCTATGGCGGCATCTGCCGCTGCCTCGTCCAGTCGATCGCATTTGGCCATCGCCGTTGCCGGATCTGCAAGGCGTTGGTCCGGAACGTAGCGGGTATCGATTTCCATCGCAGCTTTATAGACCTTTGGCATATCGTATCCTCACACTGAGTCCACACAATGGAATTGACGGCAGCATCTACAGTTCGAGGTTGGCAAGGTTTCGGAGATTCGCGCGGGCGCCTGGTCGGGGCGAAGCGGTGAAATCCGCTCACGACATAGCAATTTTTTTTGGGATACGGGAGGGTCTAAACTATCTGTTGACAGAGTAGAGCCGCGCCATCGACCTTAGCGGAGTGGTGAGGTTGGTGATCGATGTCGGTGGACTTGCATCGCCTTTCTCGATGGTGATTGAGGCGATAGATCTGGATTAGCGGTTGAGGAGAAGAGCATGACTGGATTTGCGGCTTTTGGGAACAAGAAGTTTTGCGATGGTGTTTTTCCAGGCACCCATGACGCAGGGATATACGGCGACCTCGGGTGCACTGTTAAAACATAGAACAGGAATATCTATGAGCAGGCGAACGCGGGTGTTCGGTGGTTTGATCTGAGCATCATAAGGACGAAAGACAAGGTATCGGGCGGCTATCAAGACCTTGCTTATCACGGTGGAAAAGGCTCTAAGAAGTCGATTCCCTCCGGTGAGCAAAGCGAGAAGATGAAATTTGGAGGGGTCGGTGATGATTTAATCCAGATACTGAATGATGCCAGAAAGTTCGTAAAGCTGAACGGAGACGAGTTTCTCGTCCTTCGCTTTTCCAAGTGCACGGATATGCAACATGTCGCTGAAATGTACGCATCAACATTGGGTGCGGACATGCTGAGCTCGAACATGCACCTCAATACTGCACTGGTTAGCACCCTTCGGGGCAAGGTCATCGTCCTGATCGACAGCGGAGAGTGGGGCAAGGTATCGGCTCATTTCAAAGCCGGGCACCCCGGTGTTATGCAGGTAAAGGCCCGGTTCAACAAAACGAAGGCGCGCTTTAAAAAAGCAACCATAGATCCGCCGGAGTACAATTCACACTTTTTGGGACTGCAGTACTTTGGGAAATACTCGAATACGGGGGACGCCAAAAAGAATCAGAAAAGCCAGGCCAAAATTATGAAGGCGGCCGGTTCGTCTACTGCCCCGGAGCTGATGGGCATGGTGTATTAGACGCTAACTACTCAGCTATACCACCTATCCGAAAGTATCGAGAAACGCGATAAAAAGATGTGGAAAAATGGCGCAGTACTTACCGGTGCATGGAAAGCATGTGTCCAGGACCATATTCGCGCAAGGGCTGGATCTTTGGTAAACCAGTGGGACGGACTTCCCAATGCGATGGCCGTTTTTCAAGCGCAGCCGTTCATGCCAAATATTGTAATGCTGGACTTCGCTGACCCCGGGCGGTGTGCCCAGATATGGAACCTTAATATCAAGCATGCTGACAGGATGAATGCGATGGGCGGTGACCTAAGAGGCGTGGCCGGGTTACCTGCTTAGTCAGGGTCGATGGTCGGACTGCGTTCCCCAAGTTGGGGCCCAATATCCCTTCCTTGATTGGTTTAGCAGGCGCTGGTCGGTGTTGACCTCGCCTAGCTTTCCCGATATTACCGAGTTTGCCCAGCCAGCGACGATCATTGCACTGGCCCCGTGGTCCAGGAGCAATGGAATATTGCAGCGCCTCGATCTCGCCCTATAGGCTTGAGCCGTGGGCAGCCATCCAAGCGCCATATACGGCCACAGATTCCTCGTTAATTACACTTCGCAGCTCAGATATTTCCTTCCCAGAAAAACGTGCGACTTCACTACCGGAGATCTCAAGCATGGGTAGCTTGTTCTTTGAAAAACGAACGGTCCATGTTGCGATAACTACGTTTCCGCTGCTTGAAGTGCTGTGGAGCTGTAAGTCTCGCCGGTCCATCTGCCGGTCTAGGCCATCCACCGCGCCCTTCAGCTTCAGCAGGACCGCCGTGCGTCCGGTAGCCAATTCTGAGCCGTCTCCGGCGTCGTAGCTGCTATCCACGGAGAAATAATGCGCGATGCGAGACCAGTCATCATCGGCATAGGCCAACTCGAAGTCCGCCGCGTAGGCTTGAAACTGATGCTCTATATTCATCGTCCTATCCCTATAGTTGAACTGAACCCGAGCCGTTTATCCGCTGCGTAACCGGCCCGGTCAATGCCACTCAGCCCGTGCAGTTACCTAAAGTTTAGCGAAAGCTTCGTCGAAGTCTCGGGCAGCGGCGTCCGTGAAGACGAAGTTCTCGCGAATATACGCGAGGGTGGCTTTCTCGGTTGCTGTTACGGCCTACCCGTCTACGGCAGACTTGAATAGATCGGTGACTTCGGCCTTGGACAGCTTGCCTTCCCCTGCGCCTGTTGTGTGCTGGCGCGCCAGCTCCAGCAGTTCTTTTTCATACTTATTACCGCCGATAGTCTCGTAAACCATAGTTGATCTCTCCGATTGAAAAACAGATATGAAAAAGGTGTGCAATGCCCCCCGGGCTTGCGCGCAGCGGAGGCCTTGATCTTGCCACTGCGGTGCCGTGGAGACAATAGTCCGCCGACTAGGTGCCCAGTCCAGCAATCTCAATGGTTTTCCTGTTGATCTGGTGAATCGGCTCAAGGATCGTTCTATTCGAGTCGATTTCTATCCCGTATAGATTAGCGTATGCGCAGATCGTCGGATGTCAGTAGTGGATTGTGAAAATAGAGGCCGCTTGAAGTATAGTAAGTCATCTGAAGCAGGAAATGAAAATCAGGCCAGGGACCACTTAATGACAATAGTGACGGTTGTTTATTACAGTAATTTTAAGGGTGCGACTGAGCAGCTCGCGAAGGCGATTGTGCGTGGAGCCGAGTCAGTACCGGATACGGATGCCAGAATGATTCGAGTCGAGGATGTCGACGAAAATTGGCAGCGACTACATGAATCAGACGCCATAATTTTTGGTTCTCCAACCTACATGGGTTCTGTTGCTGCCAGATTCAAAGAGTTTGTTGAGAAGCTGGCCGGTGAGGTTTGGTTAAAGCGGATGTGGCTAAATAAAATTGCCGGCGGTTTTACAGTGTCGGCTGGTCGCAGTGGAGATAAACTAAATTGTTTACAACAAATGGTTATATTCGCCTCGCAAATGGGCATGATATGGGTGCCAATACGCATTACAGGTGGTAACTACTCCAGTCAGGGCAGTGAAAGTGATTTGAATCGAATGGCTGGATACATCGGCGTGATGGCGCAGGCGAATATTGATGAGTCCGTAGACATTGCACCTCCGCCCAGCGATATTGAAACTGCTGAAATGCATGGCAATCATATTGCAAACGTTGCCAGACAATACGCTCTGGGACGACGTCAGCTTCCGAGTGAGTATGACACGCTGAACGATGTAAGGAGTGGCGAAAAACCGGCATCATTGGCCGACTTAATGAGTTAGGAAGTATTTTTCGCTATACAGCAGTTCCACGGCAGGCAAAGCATTCTTGAGCGAAAAGCGCTTGGTGTGCAGAGCCCCGACGCCGTGCTCGCGACGAGCAGCACGCGCACCGAGCAGTACTGGATCGATGACAAAGGTCAGGAATCCTGGGATGCAGACCACCCCATGGTGAGGCTGTTGCTGATCGGCATGATGCTCTACAACGACATCGACGTGGACCCGGATAGCATCGACCCCACGGCGCTGTACTTAGCCACAGCCAGCGGCGGCACCGACCGGGATCCCCTCAGTCCGAGGGCGCAATCAGCGACACACCGGAACTGGTTCAGGGAACCTGGCATGCGATTGTCACTGGCCAACGGTTGATCGACGGCAACATTCAGATCTCCGCCCTTTCCGAGGCGCTCTATCAACAGGTGCGCACGCGACTTGCGGAGCTCAGCGACGCTCAGGTACTTGAGCAGCTGGAAGCCGCCGCAAGGCTGACCGTGCGTGACCTCGACCGAAACGGAACAGTCGACTACGGCGACGTGATGGATTTCATGCGCAGCGTTGACTTCAAGCTTTCTCGTGGGGACATTGCCGCACTGGATGCGCTGGCCACGGGCATTCGAGCCCTCCAGGGGCAGTCATCATTGGAAAGCTTGTCTGTCGAGGTATTGGGAAAGCCACCGAGTGGTCATACCGACCAGTGTGGGCGATCTGCTTATGGAGACTCTAAACTGGGAAGTACCCGTCACCGTGGATAATTTCCTGGGTTATATAGAGGACGATTTCTATGACAATGTCGTGTTTCACCGGGTCATCAATGGCTTCGTGATCCAGGCAGGGCTGTGGGAGTTGCTCCCTGACAGCAATATTGTCGAGCCGCAGGAAACCCGCGGCCCCATTCGTAACGAATCGCGCTACAGCATCTCCAACAGCCGTGGCACCCTGGCGATAGCGCGCACCTCCAAGCCGGATAGCGCCACCTCCCAGTTTTACGTCAACCAGGGCAACAGCCCGAGCTTGGACTTCGGTTCGGCCAATGCCCCGGACGGCTATACGGTATTTGCAGTACTGAGCAGCGGGCTGACCGTGGTCGATGAGATCGCAGCCATACGCACCGGCCCCATGTCTGGCATCGGCAGCGATGTACCCTCGCAGATCGTCCTGATCGAAAGCGTCACCGTTTCGGACTGAGTCCGGCAAACCACACGATGTGGTCGAGCAAACCATGGGGCCAGGTTCTCGATCTGTGATGATGCTTATCCAGGAGCGCGTTTGTCACGTCTTGCGCCGAGGTGACGTAAGAGGCGTTGAGGGGCTTCGAGCGGGGAATGCGCAAATTTGCGTCGGTGCCCGCTTTGGCCTCGTCCAATACGGTCAGCGCTGCTCAGATGCGCTCGATTCTACTCCGGACTATAGACCCCGCTCGGGTTATCCCACGTCGATGACTAGACTTGGTCTCCATGTATGTAGTGCACGTTCCCTCCGACAACGACACTCCGATCACGTCCATAGGAGTACACAGCAGGTCCACCCGAGGTGTCATCAGACACGATGATCCTTCCGGTGTTGTCAATGCGCTCATCGCCCTGGCCGGTATTTATCTCAAACAGATACAGACCCGTATGTTTCCACGGGTGATGAATCCAGGGTTCGAAAACACCGGGCTCGTCCTGATTATGCAATCTGACAGGCAGGGCCAAGCGCAATATATCGGGCTGCGCATACTGTAGGAACGTCACCGCATGGTGATCGTACAGGGCATCGGACTCCGTGCCGCGCTTGCCGATTACCAGAGAAGTAAGCTCGCGACTAGAGCCTGAGACATCGAACAGGGCGAGCTTCAATCCCTGATACCAGGCACCGCGGAGAGCAAGATCATCCGAGGCCGGGCCTGGAACGGCGTTCTTTCCGATGCCAAGCAGAAGATTCTCTCCCAGCGGATACAGATAATCGCTGTAACCGTCGATCTCGATCTCGATCTCGGCGAGTTGCAGGACCTGCGTGGGATCAGAAAGATCGAAGACATACAGCGGATCCGTTACCCGGAAGGTAACCAGGTAGGCTCGATCAAAGCAAGGAACAGAGGCTCTTCTGGATCATCCACGTTGAAGAAAGCGATCTCCGCTAGCCCGACGGACCAATACCATGGTTGCAACCAATTCGTCCAGATTAGCGATGAGGCGCCGCCTCCCACGTTTACCAGCAGGTCAGGCCCACCGGGGTCGCGGTCCGTAAGCAGATAAAGGCCGTCGACTGTGTTCTTCAGGTTGTCTAAGGGGATCCGGGCGCCCTCGTTCGGCGCCTGCGCTACTGCGTCCACCAAGAGGAAATCCGGGTAGGTACCGGCAAGACCTGTAGTGGCCCGAAGCGCCGACTTCAGGTAATCCAGAAGCGCTCCTGCGGACGGGAAACTGACCAGAGCGCTGGCGGGGCGCCAACTATCCAGCAGCCGATCAATAGATCCAAAGACATCCCTTAGACTCGAGGGCGACGCGAAGACGGGACGGAGCAGGGGCGCCAGCGCCTCCCCATCGCGGGGGAAATCCGCGTCTTCCTCCTCGACCCTGGACACGAAATAGGCCGCCGCGGTCGTTTTGTTCGCGACCGCTTCAACATCGGTGTTTTGGGCACCATCGAAGATTCCTATCGCGATACTCCCCAGATCCATCGCACCAGACTCGAGGGCCTCAAGGTAATAAGCTGCTCCCGCCGGCTCCGGCTCGCGATTGAACAACCGTAGGTAGATGTTCCTGATCAGCTCGGTGTATTCGAGATGCCCGAAGCGGTCCTTAAACTCGACCGATTCACCAAAGGCGCGAATGATGGGCACCAAGCTCCCCCCTTCTGCATCCAGGCGATCAGACCAATACCGCAATCCCTCGGGATCGGGTGGCCTGCTGTAAACCGCAACCTAGGACTCGAGGACTCTGGTTTCCGAGGCGGACAAGGCCCTGATATCGGGATACTCCTCGGCTATCGCTGCCGGGCCCATAGCGCCCAGCATGATCAGCAGCGAAAAAGCATGTACTCGAATGAGCAGACGCGATATAGCTTCCCTCCGAGGCAAACAGGGGTTCTCCATTATCTATTAACGTACTAATATCCAAATTTTTCAAGGCTTCAATCCGCTGAAGTCCTTGCGGCAGCAGCTTGCTGCCCCGGCTGAGCACTATCGGGATGAGGGCAATTGCGGTCGTTGAATGGAGTGGGCGGTAGCCTGAGTGAGGCCAAGCAGATGTTCGCGCCCTCAGGAAGTCAGCTTGCCAAAACCTCAGGAGGCGTCAATTGAACAAGACAGGGGCACCCGGAATCCCTGAGCACCTACAACCCGTGGACAAGCCGAGGCAACACCTAATAAATAGAGCTGGGCCCATTATGGAAAGTCGCAAAGGCCGCGAAGCTGGTGGGATAAACCTAGCTTTTCAGGATAAGAAACAGTGCCTGCGCATGCTCCGCAGCTTCCATCCCCAGGGGCGTTAGGAAACCGCCATCTTCCAAAGTTACAATATTCTTCGCGTACAGTCGTTTTGCTGCCGCTATTCGTTCCGGCGCTGCTTTGCTGTGAATCTTCAATCCCTCCTGGGTACTGTGTAGATCAAAAAGATTGAGTAGTTCGGCCTCTTCCAGGAATTCAACGCTCAAGTGCATGGTGCTCCATTTTTCCGGATGACTGTATGTCCACCCGCTGGAGTATATCTGTTGCGAGGCCGAGTTTCCGGGCTATTTCCTATATTTGAGGTCAGAGTATATTTGTATATTTGGGGTCAGAGTAAAAACTCCCGGAAGGAGTTTTTACTCTGACCCCAAATTCCTGACCCCAAATTCCGACCCCAAACTCCCCAGTTCGCGAGCCGGCGGCAACGACCGTGAAGATCGATGCCGCGGCGCAGATGCTGCGCTAACGCTTCGTTCCGGTAAATTGGCCGGTGCCGAATGAGTCTGTAGTCACGCCGTGAACGAAACGCCGGCCCAGATCAAATGCGCCGAACTCGATTACAACATCACCGCCCTCCTCGAACATCAACTGACCGCTAAAGTTACAACTCGACCCGAGTACAAATGACCCACCTACAATGGCCAATTCGTCACCTACCGTGTTTTGGCACATCCCCCCTTCTATGGTGCCAAGATCATTCATGTCGTAAGTGCACGTAGTGCCAAAGTCCTCGACGGTGTTGCTGGTGAAGACTTGCCATTGTCCCGCGAGTTCTTCGAGACTGCATTCTGTCGAAGGGCTTACGACAACTGTTTGTATCATCCCATCCGGGGGCAAAAAGCACTTCGCCGACAACTGGCTGAAACGTTCCTGGCGATTGATTTCCTTTGCGTCGAAACGCTGCAGGCTCGCGCCATCAACGGTGTCACTGTAGTTCACCGTTTGCACAGTTGATCCACTCTCGGAGTACTCGAAAACTCGACAGGTGAACTGGGCGGGCATCATGGAGCGGTTTTCAACGTTAAAGCTTACGGAGATGTTTGAAAGTTCCGTGTACGCCTCGATAGGACACACCACCGTTAGCGTATTTGGAGAAATATTTACCGCTGATCCAAGCTCGTAGCTTATGCGCCTGAGTGAGGTCTCGGGAAACTCTACATTGCAGATTGAGCCAGGGTAGACGCGCGTCTGCGCATGCGCCGATCCGGTATTCAGTAACCCCGTTACTGACATGACAATCAGTAACGCTACGGGAAGCCATTTGATGGGCAATCGAAATTTCGTAGGGCTGTTGTTTCTCACGTGAACTCTCCATTCTTAAGCAGGAAGGTAGCGGCGGCACTTCATGATCTGATCTCCGTGCCGTCGCGCCCATAAAGCTAGAGCCTGGGTGAATCCAAAGTCCTCCGAAATACCTTCTTTTTTCCTCTTGCCATTAAAATCAATGGGTTAGCTGCGCCTCGGACGAGGCAATTACTTGGGCACCATTGCGTCGATAGGTCGCCACACCAGGGCCATTGCCCTTTATCACCACTCTGGGTAAGAATGCGTCTTCGTCTATGAGCCCGACTATTCATTCATGACTACCCATAGCATTAAACGCTTTGAAGTCTTTTGTGCACTTGCGATCAGCGACGTTTGCACATATGGACAGGTGTTCTCATGGGGATCAGCGTTCGAATCTGACATCGTGATGTCCAATCCTCCAATCTCCGAAAAAGCTTGCTAGTGGTCGCGACACCGCCGCGCTTCCGAATCGGGGAACTTGAGATTCACCCCGAGTCGAACCAGGTCGTCTCAGACACCGAAACACGCAAGTTGCCGCGACAGAGCATGGATGTACTCGTGTATCTGGTCGAGCATCGCGATCGTGTGGTCCCCGCGAGCGAACTGCTGGATAAGCTGTGGGCGGACCGGGTTGTCGAGGAGAGCACCATCCACCGCGTGATCAGCCAGATCAGGACGGCGCTGGGGGACTCCGCTCAGGAACAACGATACATCAGGACCATCAGCAAGCGCGGTTACCAGGTGATCGCCGATGTTGCCGCTGTTGCCGACAGGGACTTGCATGCGCTGCATGACGGTGAAGCTGATGACCCTCCAGTGACGACACAAAGCAAGCGCATTGGGCTCTTCGCTGCATTGGTCGTGATGTGTCTGATTGTGAGTGCCGCGTTGCTGCTGCGCGAGGGAGCCATTCCCAGAGAGGTGGTGTCTGCCGAACTGCAATCGGTAGCAGTGCTACCTTTTGACGACCTCACTCCAGATCAGACAGTGGCCCATGTGGCAGCGGGTATGACCGAAGAACTACTCACCCGTCTTTCAGAAATTGATGCCCTGAGCGTTTCTTCAAGAGCCGATGCAACCCGCTTGAATAGCGAGAACATGCTGTTGGCAGACCTGGCGCAGCGGCTCAAGGTTGCCTACGTGGTGGAAGGCAGCGTGCAGGCCGATGACCAGCGTACTCGTATTACTGCGCAGCTAATCCGCGCTGCGGATGGCTTCCACGTATGGTCGGTCGACTATGATGTTAGCGCTGACCTTACCAGCCAGGCACGGCTAGCACAGAGCATCGCACACCGGTTTAGTGTCAGGGTTCAGGAGGACATCCGGCGCAACCATACCCACCTCTTCGCCGAGTTTGATGGCGTCGATCCCCAAGCGGTTGCTTTCTACCTGGATGCCGAAGAGGAGTTCAATGGATACTCCCTGGGTGAGTCGGGTGACCCGGCTCATGCACTTCAGTTGATGGAGAGTGCCGCGCAAATCGACCCATCGTTCGAGGCTGCGCTGCTGCAGCTGGCCTGGAACTACGCCCATCGCGTTGATCCAGCCATCACTGCGGAGGAAGGCTCCCGTCGAGCGCACCGTGCCCTGGCGCGCATACTCGAGAAAGACCCGGATTCTGCCGATGGCTTGTTCTACCAAGCGCAGGTGTACCTGCTGCTTGATCTGGACTACGCCCGCGCTAAAGAAAACATTATAAGAGGCATGCAGGCGTTTCCTGAAGGGCGATGGTGGAACTATTACCTGAGTCGGATCGCGTACCGGGAAGGCCGCCTTCAAGATGCCTTGCGACTGCTGGAGCGCAGCGTGTCGCGCGACTTTGGTGAGGAGCGGTCCAGCTTCCTGAATTCGTATGCAACTGCGCTTTGCGATATGGGTGCTTACCAGCGCGCCATCGAGGTTACATCCGATAATATTGCCGTAACGGAGGGTGGCATACCTCGAGCGGCAGCTCTGCTGCTCCAGTCCTGGGCTCACATTGGACTCGGGAATCAGGAAGCCGCGCTACCTCTCATCGAAGAGGCTTGGCAAATAGCAGGGAACTACATCCCCGGCGCATTTGGTTATCCGTTTGCCATGACCGGGCAGCAAGATCGAGCGTTCGACACGATGGCTACGAGTCCGGTAGCAGGACTTCGCGGGCACATGGCGACCGGTTACCTTGCACTGGGCGACAAGGACAAGGCGTTTGCGCTCCTGGCTGAGGGAATTGAGACGCGGGATAGCTCGGTACTTGAACTCATCCGGACGTCGCCGCGCCTGAGTGCGTTGCGTGGCGACCCACGCTACGCCATGCTGCTTGAGCGCCTTGCCTCGATGGAGACGTTAAGCGAATGAATAATATTCTGGGGTCAGAATATTTTGGGGTCAGAGTAAAAACCCCATAGACGACCAGAAGCAGTTTTTACTCTGACCCCAAACTTCCCCAAACTTCCCCAAACTTGGTTTTTGCTCTGACCCGAAACTTGCTGACCCCGAACTCCATCCCAGGAATTCAACGTTCAAGTTCGTGGTGCTCTATTTTTCTGGATGACTGTATGTTTATGCTCTGGGGTATATATCTGTTGCGACGCCGATTTTCCTGGCCGTTTCTTACCGCCGTGGAGGGCGTCGGGAATACTTGCGGAGCTTCAGACCCCAAACTCTTTTCTATCTGCTAAATGCGTAACACAGACGGCGACGTTCGCATCTGCTCGTATATCAAAGTGAAACCTGCAAGGCTTCCGCCGAACCATTATTTGGTAACTCGAACGTTGCATTTGGACAAGGAGTTCAATAGGTATGCCATATATCAGAATGGGCGGTGCTAGCCAGTTTAAGGAGGACACGAGGAAGACCGTTGCGGGGAAAGGTATTTTTAGAATTCGTGTATCTGGCAGTAACCTTCAACCGATTGTCGAGGCCCTTGATCATTATGAAACCACGATCAACAAGACGACAATCGAGAGACAGGGAGCACTTTGCTCGATCATCTCCAGATGCAAAAAGTGGAAAGATGTAAAAGCGACAAAGATAGCAGGTACAGACGACCCGGAGGCCACTGTGATAAAGCGGGGGCAGCGTGTTGATACGCTGATGGCGGAAGCATGGCAAGCCTTGCAGCAGACTGACAATGGCATGATGAGAGGAGCATTTGAGGCCTATTCGGCGAGAAAGGCCGCCGGCGCGCACGTGACGCACGGTTTGGCGGAAGGCTACACCGCTGAACGAGACGCTTATCTTGCTTCGGGAAAAACGAAGTCGCTATCGGGAAGCCTCATTGATGACCTCTTGGGAGGTGGGATCACGCGAGTTCAGCGCGAGTCTATGCCGGCAAAGCATATCGATAAAGAGGGCGGAGGATATGTTAAAGGGGCTGACGGAAAACCGCTGGTTGCGCCGGCATATAAGCAAGTTCACGACGATGGACGCAAACGCAAGGCGGCAATAAGCAAGGCCACAAAGAACAGGGATCTCAACTCGTTGACTGCGGCTGATTACAAAAAGATCGATAAGATTACTGCCTCAATTCCCAGTGGGATGCAGACCAAATATATGAAACGGCCTGAGCGACTCCGCTGCTTGCTGGAAGAAGATGGGGCTGGAGGGTTGCGCTACGCGTGGGGAGCGCGGTCTGCACAAACAACCTCGACGACCGTATATCCCTATGCCATGGATGAGTGGGGCAATATCTACACGGCAAGCGAGCAGGCTGCGAAGTGGAAGGCGCAAGGTTACGCGATGTTTAATCATTCCTCATTTACGGCAGGTGACGAGGTGGTTTGCGCTGGCATGATCGGGATAGGCGCCAACGGTAAGCTGACCCAGACCGACACTAACAGCGGACATTACAAACCCACAGCCGCGCAGCTGCGCGCGGTGATAGTGATTCTACGAGACGAGTATTTGGTCGATTTTGCGGGGGCCGAAGTTTTTCTACAGAGCACAGCTCAGGTGTGGCCGGCGGGGCAAGTGAATCGCTTCCTTGCTGGTGCGGACCCGCAGGTGTAGCGCCACACGCAGGCGCCCGCGGGAGGAAACTGACCCCAAACTCCAGTCTGGAAGCCCCGGCCGGGCTAGCGGCGAGGGCTCATTACATTAGTACCCGCCGTCCGTGTTGGAGTTGATGGCGCCTGCTCATCCTACTCCACAGATTAGAGAGCCATTTCGGCGCCGACGTCGTATCTTTCTGTAAACTCCTACTGACTCTCGAACGCGGTACCACACCCTATGCAACGCCCACCTGAATTCGACATTATTCTCTACGGTGCAACAGGCTTCACCGGCAAACTGACGGCAGCCTACCTGGACCGTCATCCGCAACTTAAGGGCAGGCAATGGGCCATCGCCGGTCGTAACGCGGATGCACTGGCCGCCGTGCGCGCAACACTCAGAAGCGATCAGGTCCGCGTAGTGACATGCCCTCTCGATGATGAGGCCGCCGTCGAGGCGATGGTCGAATCCACGAAGGTAGTTATCACGACCGCAGGCCCCTACTCCGCTTACGACGGCGACAACCTGCTGGGCGCCTGTGCGCGCGCAGGCGTGCACTATTCTGATCTGTCCGGCGAGGGTTTCTGGCAGCGGGAGATGATCGACCAATACCACGCAACAGCCGAAGAAAGTGGCGCAAAGATAGTTCTTGGTGGTGGGGTTGACTCAATTCCCAGCGACCTCGGTGCGCATCTGGCACTACAGGGAATCGGGTCACCAGCGAAGCGCAAGGAAAGTGTCCGACTGACGGGCGTTTACACGGAATACAGTGGCTCCTTCTCGGGTGGAACCCTGGCCTCAGGCAGGGCTCGCGAGGCCGCCATCAAGAGCGGGCGACTCACGCGCGAAGCGCTTCGCGACCCGTACGTACTTGCCCCGGGAGCCAGGCGCGCGGACTCTGAAGAAAGCACCCTCGACGGTATGCCGCACAAATTTCGCTACGAGAAAGACCGGGAACTCGGCACACTGCTGCCGTTTTTCATGGGCAAGATCAACGCCCCGGTGGTGCGGCGATCCCTGGCGCTGCAGGACCTTGCGGGGACCGTCATATATCGAGAGTGCTGCGCGCCGAGCATATGGTTCAAGGTCGCCTGGCTCTACGGCAGCCGGGGTTTCGGATATCCCCTGGGGGAGCCGATCAACTTCAAACCCAGGTCTGGCCAGGGACCGCCCCGCTGGATGCTCTCGCAGGGCGCTTTTTCTGTCACCGTCACTGCTCAGACACCCGACGGCCGCTCGGCCAGGGCTGTGGTCTCAGGTAAAGGCGACCCGGGATATGGTGCGACCTCCAAGATGTTGGGCGAGGTGGCGCTCTGCCTGCTGCACGACCAGGAAGGGCAGCCAGCCGGGGGCGGTGTTCTCACGCCCGCTACCGCTTTGGGCGACACACTGGTTGAGCGTCTCAACGCCGCCGAGGACGGGGAGTTCATGGACCTCAGTCTGGCCTGATGCCACATGTTGTGCCGTGAAGTTCACTTCGCGATAGCGCTTTAGTCGTAGCTCTTGACTGATTGTTCAAGGATCATGAGCGACTTTACGCTCGCACATAGATCGTGTTCTCCTGTAAATTAGTATGTTGTTTTCTAGCGGGCAGTCGCAGCGTTCTGGATTTTGCTATTGGGTATCGTCGACAGTAGCTCCGCAGAGCAAGATCGGGAGAAATCCTGTGAGCCAGATTCATGAACGTGTAAAAGAGCATTTTCCGTCTGTAATATTTGGGGTCAGAGTAATATTTGGGGTCAGAGTAAAAACCCCATAGATGATCAGAAGCAGTTTTTACTCTGACCCCAAACTCTCTCACTGTGGGGGTTCCGTAAAGGTAATGCCGATACGTCGGACCGCTGTATCGAAGATCAGCAGGTCATTGACAAGATGCTGTTCCATCTTAAGGAAAAGGACAGGCTACCCTCTCCTGATGTCCTACCTGAAACCAGAGCCCCTCCGCAAACCAGCTTGCTTGGCTGACATCAGAATGGTTAGATAATTCTACTAGCTGGCACCAATAGGCGGCAGGGCATCGCTATTGGCTAAAGATAGTTTCTACTTGAAAATGACGAAAAAATTCTTAAGACATTGTTAGGGTTGCTGGGAATCCGGCAATAAGACGATGGTTTGCTGACTATTGGAGATGACTCTGAAGGCTTGACATTGCTATAAAGATCCTTTATCATGGCTGTACTTCGAAAAAAATTGAAGCACCGTACCGAACGCCAAATCGTGAGTAATCACGAGACGGAAAGCCACGAGTCCAAACGCTAAGTGTGTTGGATAGTCGGGCCGCCTACTTGGGATAGTCTCCCTTTCTAGACGAAAACCGTTTGTCGTTTGTCGTAACCATTAGTAATAATGAGGTAACGTCAAGTGAACACAGAGAATCCCTTAATTCAACGTAATTCCTACTTCAAGTTGCGCTCGTTTTTTAGCCCCCCAGCTCTTATTGAAAGTGCTAGCTATTGTCTTTCCGGCCTAATTAAACATTTTTCACACAGAGAAATGTTAATGAACAAAGTGAAAAAATCTTCAATGAACTTATTGTTGCCAATAGTCATTAGTAGTTTTCTAGTGGGAAATGTAGCCGCTGAATGTTATTCCGATGATGATGAGCCACTCTCTGGATTTGAGTGTGGGTACGATGACGATGACGATGACGATGACGATGACGATTTTTATGATGATGATGATGATGATGATGAATTTTATGATGATGATGATGGTCCGTATTCTGGAGATGGTCCTTACGCAGTCGAACTAGGACGTGCTGGCTCTTTTGCCATTCTAAGTAAGTCTGGTATTACGGATGTTTATAAGTCGACGATCTTTGGTGATGTAGGGACGAGCCCTATCACCGGCGCGGCACTGCTGCTTACCTGCGAAGAAGTCGAGGGAAATGTTTACACTGTTGATGCAGCAGGCCCTCTTCCTTGCGCGCGAAGTTCAGCCAGCTATTTGACTGTGGCTGTGAGTGATATGGAAGCTGCCTATGTAAATGCTGCAGGACGAAGTTCACCTGATTTCATTGAGCTTGGTGCAGGTGAAATTGGCGGGTTAACTTTGGAGCCTGGTCTTTATAAATGGTCTACGGGAGTTACTATTAGCTCGGATGTTACCTTTTCTGGAGGCCCCAATGATGTGTGGATCTTGCAGATTGCGGGGACGATGAACGAAGCCGTTTCAACAAGAGTGACGTTGGCGGGAGGCGCTTCAGCCAAAAATATTTTTTGGCAAGTGGCGGGAGCGACAACAATTGGAACTTATGCACATTTTCAAGGTGTCGTTTTGAGCAAAACCATGGTTGCCGTCAACACGGGGGCTTCTGTCAACGGTAGATTATTGGCACAGACAGCGGTGACTCTGCAAATGAATACGGTTATTGCACCCACTGAATACGGTTACTGCAGCCAGTGAATGCGCGGTCGAGTAAAGTTGAACAGTCATTCTAGCGGAAGAGAGAGTGTCCCACTAACTGTGTAAATCCCGTGATTCATATTACTCTAGAGGAGTTCATGAATCATGGTATTAACGATGAAAGACAAAGACCATGCAGTACATGGTCGGCAAGGTGGCCGAGGAATTCAAGTCTGAAGCTGATTTTGAGGCGTTCACCAAAGCACTGCGCAAGCAGTTTTGGGAATCCACGCTGGAAGGCGAA
>JBLIIW010000058.1:0-19437 GCA_047635315.1 Halieaceae bacterium
CCTCTAGCCAGTCCATATTGGCTGGCTCATCAGTCGCGCTCATACCAGCGAGCAGCTCGTCGCCTGCAGACACCGATTCAGGCGCTGGAGCCGTGGCAGTCGCGCTGGATTGCTCCAACACCGTCTCCGGTGGCTGCACCTGCACCCCATCGCCTGGATCCCCAGGAGCCGCGCTCGCTGCCTGGGGCGCGCGCCTGGTACCCAGCAGATCCTCGCGGCTGACAACACGGGCACCACCGTTCGGCAGCTCCCGGTAAAACGCAAGATCCTCCCGAGGTTCCTCATCCACCACAACTGCAGCTGCGGCCAGCTTCATGCGCACGCGAGAACGGGCCTGTTGACGCATACGTCGCCAGGCGTCGATTACCACTGCGAGAATCAGCAGGCTCCCGACAATCACCATTGCATCGCGTAAGGTAAGCTCAAGCACCGCCGTTACCCCTGTTAATCACTAGGTCCAATTTTCTCGGCACTAGCTTGCCGCCAGCTCCGCTGCTTCTTCCACATCCACAGAGACCAGACGGGACACGCCAGCCTCGTGCATGGTGACGCCCAGAAGATGATCGGCCATCTCCATGGTGACTTTGTTATGCGTGATGAACACAAACTGCACCTTCTCGGACATCTCTTTGACCATCCGCGCATAGCGAGCAACGTTGGCATCATCCAGCGGCGCGTCCACCTCGTCGAGCATGCAAAATGGAGCGGGATTAAGCTGGAAAATCGAGAACACCAGAGCAATGGCTGTGAGCGCTTTCTCACCGCCAGAGAGCAGGTGAATAGTGCTGTTCTTCTTACCCGGCGGTCTGGCGATAATTGCCACGCCCGTATCCAGAAGGTCATCGCCGGTCATCTCAAGGCTGGCCTCGCCACCGCCAAACACCTTCGGAAACAGTTCCTGCAGGCCACTGTTGACCTGGTCGAAGGTGTCACGGAAACGACTGCGCGTCTCTCGATCGATCTTGCGAATAGCGGTTTCCAGCGTGGCCAGGGCCGACTGCAAATCCTCGTTCTGCGCATCCAGATACTGCTTGCGTTCGGACTGCTGCCGGTACTCGTCGACGGCCGCGAGATTGATGGGTCCGAGACGCCCTATGCGCGCCCCGATTCGTTCAAGCTCCTGCTCCCAGGCCTCGACATCTACCTCAGCAGGTAAGGACTCGAGCAAAGGCTCCAGCTCGCCGCCCTGCTCCTCGAGCTGTGCTTCGAGGTTGCGCAGCTGCAGCTCAAGCCCCTGGCGTTCAAGACGCTGTGTCTCCAGCTGTCCCCGCAGGATCGCCGCGCGCTGTTCAATACGCAGGCGCTCCTGTTCGGCTTCGCGCAGCGTATGCTCCACCTCAGCGAGCTGCTGCCTGGCCGCGGTGAGGCGCGTCTCTGACTCAAGCCGCAGTGCCAGCTGCTGCTCCAGCGCCTCCTTAAGCTCGTCGAGGGGCGAATCGTTGTGCTGCTTGGATTGCTCCAGGACACCCAGACGTTCGCTAAGAACCCGAACCTGTTCACGGCTGCGCTCCAGGGCACTGCGAATGGTCTCGCTCTGGGTCACCAGAGACTGATGGCGAAGCGCGGCCTGGTGCGCGACATCCCGCTCGCGATGCGCGCTGGAGCGCGCCCCATCCAGATCGCTGCGGAAGGTCTCTCGCTCCGCCAGGCGTCTTTCTCGATCTGCGGTATCACCGTCCATAGTCTCGATCGCTTCGGAGAGCTCGCCGCGCGCCTCGACCAGCGCCGCCTGTTCCTGCTCGAACTGCGCCTGCAGCTCTTCGCGCTCCCGTGCCATACGCTCGCGACGCGCCAGCAGTTGTTCCTGCCGCGCTTCCTCTGCACGGAGCTTAGCGAGCTCTTCGCTTCTTCGTTGCGCCGCTTCCTGTGCCTCACCCCGCAGGGCACGAAGGCCTTCCTCGGCCTCCGCAAGGCTCTGCTCCGTAGCGTTGAGCTCATCGCCCGCCGCGCTCTCTGAGACTTCCAGTTCCTGCAGCGCCGCGGCCAATTCCTCCAGCTCTTTCTGGCGACCGATCAGACCCGCTTCCGCCTCACCCGCGTTGACGAAGCGTACCCAATTGGCACCGAGCCACATTCCCTCCGGGGTAATAACCGACGCCCCCAAGGGCAGGGATTTCAATCGAGCGCGGGCTTCCTCGACATTTTCAGCACAATGCACCGTGGCCAGCAAGGCCTGCGCGCGACCTCCGTTTACCAGTTGGCGCGCGAGTGAATCATCGGCCAGGATGAGCTCGGGTGCCGGCTCGAGAAGCGTAACGTCGCCGTTTGACAGCTCCTCAAGTGCCTCCTCCAGCCCCTGGGTGCTGTCCACACACACACCCTGCAATACGGCCCCAAGCACCGTTTCCACCGCCTGCTGCCAGCGCGTCTCAACCTGCAGTTCGTCGAGCAACCGCGGTTGGCCGTCCAGCGATTGTCGGCGCAGCCACTGACCAAAACTGTCGCCGTCAGCGCGCTGCTTCGCGGCTTTCTGCAGCGCTTCAAGAGACGCATGGCGCCCGCGCTGGATCTGCCGCTGCGAGCGCCGCGCGTTGAGAACTTCCAGCTGCTCCTTACGGAGCAGGCGTAACTCGCTCAGGCGCGCATCCAGTTCGCCCATCTGCAAGGCGCTGGCCTGGTAACCCATTTCAGATTCGGCGAGGCCCTCTCGCAGCATCTCCAGAGTCTCCAGGGCATCCTCTTCTCCCTGTGACTCCCGCTCGAGATCAAGCTGCTGGAGACGTGCGCTCAAGCGCCGACTGGACTGCTCGAGATGCTGAATACTCGACTGCTGTACTTCCGCCTGCTGCCTTGGCCCGGCCGCCTTTTGGTTGAACTCATCCCAACTTGACTGCCAGGAGCGCATCCGCTCCTCAGCCGCGGCCAACTCATCGGCAGCCCCACTGCTGGCCAGGCGGTGCGCCTCCAGCTCGGGCCCCAGGGTGTGCAACTCCTGCTCCCAACCGGTCAGTCGAGCCCCATCTTCCTCCACATGCTGCCGCGACTGGTCGAGGCCGACGCGGGTGGTACGCAGATCATCATCAATCTGCCGGGTCCGCTCGGCCTGGTAGCGTATCTCCTGCTCGATACGACTGACCTCTGCGCCAACTGCATAGAAACTCGCCTGCACCTCGCCCATGGCATCGCTGCGCTCAATCTGAGTGACCCGATATTCTTCCAGGGCGGTATCCACCGACTGCTGCTCGGCGAAAACCGCTTCGAGACGCACCTCGAGTGCGCCGACCTCATGCGCGGAGGCCTCTCCCTGTACCTGCAGTTTCCGCCAGCGGGCAGCCAGCAGTTGCTGCCGTCGCTCGCGTTCATCGGACTTCAGCGCTTTATACTTCTCCGCAGACTGCGACTGGCGCTGCAGATGCTGTAGCTGTCGCCCCAGTTCATCGCGCAGATCCGTCAGCCGCTCAAGGTTTTCCAGCGTCCGGCGCATGCGGGATTCGGTCTCGCGACGCCGCTCCTTGTACTTGGAAATGCCGGCAGCTTCTTCAATAAATACCCGCAGTTCTTCGGGTTTGGACTCAATGAGCCGCGAAATCATCCCCTGCTCGATAATCGCGTAGCTGCGTGGGCCCAGGCCCGTGCCCAGAAAGATATCGGTGATATCCCGGCGCCTACAGCGTGTTCCATTGAGGAAATACTCGGATTGGCCGTCGCGCGTCACCAGCCTGCGTATGGAGATCTCGGCGTAGCTCGCGTACTCGCCACCGATACCGCCGTCGCTGTTGTCAAATACCAGCTCAATCGATGCCTGGCTAACCGGCTGCCGGTTGCCGGAGCCATTGAAAATGACATCGGCCATGGATTCGCCGCGCAGGTTCTTGGCTGAGCTCTCGCCCATGACCCAGCGAACCGCGTCGATGACGTTGGATTTTCCACAGCCATTGGGGCCCACAACCGCACACATATTGCTCGGGAAGTGCACCGTCGTCGGGTCAACGAAGGACTTGAAACCTGCCAACTTTATGGACTTAAGACGCATCTAACCTTAAAAACCTTCCACAAGCGATTGTATTGTATGAATTTTTTACTATATTCTGGAGGCAAGCCCCGCGCGGAACCACTACATTTAGTGTATCTGCTTTGCAGCGATAACACTATGCCCTATGGCTGCAAAGGATTCAGCCCGCGGCGGGCGCGGGCCCAAGTTCGACAACCACCGCCGCGTCTGCCCCGCCCGCGGCAACCGGCGCGGAGCGGCCACTGTACACAGCATTGGCGACCCCGGGCTGGCCGTTGCGAGAGAGCTGTGCGCTGACAATAACCTCGCCCGCCGCACTGAGCCGCTGGCCGGCCATCGCGTCGGCGTCGCTCAGGCGCAGGGTCAGGGGCAAATCCGCCGCCCGCAGACGCCGCACCGCGACCGGCATACCAGCGGCTTGCACAGCAGAGCGCGCAAACACAAACAACACCAATGCAGGATCTGCACTGGCATCCGCCGCCAGCGCCAGCTGCACGGAAATACCTGGGGATAGGGCCGTATCAGCGCTCTGGGCACTGCGATCCCCAGCGGCATCGGGTATCGCCAAGCCGGCGCGCTCGCGCGCCATTCCCAGAACCCCCTCAAGCATCGTATACCCTGGAGACCCCGGCGCTGCCAGTGCCTGCAATCGCTCCCAGTAACTCACCGCGGCACCGTAAGCACCGCTCTCGAAGGCGCTCATGCCGAGCAGGCCGAGCGCCGTGCGCTGGTCCGAATCGACCGCCAGAGCCTGCTCCGCGAACAATTGGGCTTGGGTGTCGAGTTGCCGGCCCGCCGCCAGAAAACGCGCCTGCGCCGCGAGAGCCAGCGCTTGTGGATCCTCCGGCGCCAGTTTTGCCAGCCGTCCAAAGGCGTCGCTGGCGGCGGGATAATTTTCCCCGGCCATATACAGGCGACCGAGCAGCCCGAGGTACTGTAGATTATCCGCGCGTGCCCGGGTGCGCGATTCGATGCGCGCCAACAATAGCTCGCGGCCGGCGTCACCGTCCTCCGACTCCAACTCGCTGAGCTGCCGGTGAATGAGAACGTCTTCCAGGGAACCGGTGCTGTAATAAATCGTTGCGGATACGAGAATCACCGCCGCGAGCAACAGCAGCCGCGGCAATCGCGCAACATCCGGCGCCGCAAGCGCTGCTTCGGACGACGAAATTACCGCAGCCTCCTGCGCGCTGACCGAGCCCGCAGCGCTATTCGTGCTGTCGTCGAGCAGACGAAGCCGAACATCATCGAGTAACGCGTCACGGTTCCGGGATGGCGCAGCTTCAGGATCATCGGACGCAGCTGGCGCACTCAGCTCCCGGCTCCGCTGCTGATACCAGGCCAGGTTGGGGTCCTCGCCATCGGCCGCGCGAGCAGCAGGTGGCCCCCGTCGAACAAAGAAAACGGCGATCAGTGCAAAGAGCGCGACCGCGCCCAACAGAAAAGCCGTCATGATGAATTTCGCCCGTTCTCCACCAGCGCAGCGAGCCGTTGTTGCTCCTCATCGGTCAACTCAACAGGCGCACGATGAGACGCGCTCCGCAGCAGGCGGGTGAGCATTCCCAGCCCTGCCAGCAGCAGCAGGACCGGCGCCAGCCACAGCCACAGGGTCGCACCAGCGGCGCTAGGTCGATAGCGAACAAACTCGCCGTAGCGCGCAACCATGTCGGCCAGAATCTCCTTGTCGCTTGCCCCCGCCTCCAGCTGTTGATAAAGAAGCCTGCGAAGATCCTGTGAAATGGGCGCATTCGAGTCGGCAATATTTTGGTTCTGACATTTGGGGCAGCGCAGTTCCTGGCCCAACTGGTGGTAGCGCTGCTCGAGTTCAGCGCTGGAGAACGCGTAGGTCTCAATAACCGCACTGGCCGGCACGGTGAAGAACAGCAGGGCCACAAAGAGACCCGCAAGACGGCCGGCAAATCTGGACGAGAAACATTTGCTCATGGTGTTGGGCTGTCTCAAAGGGATTCGTAAATGCCTCGCAGGCGGCTGTTCCAGAGGCGCTCGTCGATCACCCCCACATGGCGATAGCGCACGATGCCGCCGGCATCGACAAAATAGGTTTCCGGAGCCCCGTAAACGCCAAGATCCAGACCAAGACTTCCCTGTTCATCAACAATCGTTGCCCGATAGGGATCGCCGCGCTCGGCCAGCCAGTCGCGCGCGCCCGCTACGTCATCCTTGTAATTGACGCCGTAAATTGGCACGCCCTGCTCTGCGAGACGCTGTAGGTAGGGGTGTTCCACACGGCAGGAAATGCACCAGGTCGCCCAAACGTTGAGTAGCATAGGCTCCCCGGTTACGCGCCCGGGTGTCAGCAGCCCCGCGCCCCCAAGTGCCGGCAGACTGAAATCCGGCAGTGGCCTGTCCACAAGAGCCGAGGGCAAAGCCTGCGGATCGAGAGAAAGACCGCGAAACAGCAGCGCCGCCAACAATACGAAGAGTCCAAGGGGAACAAAGAGCTTAAGCCTGGGTGACATTAGCGCTGCTCGCTTCCTGTGCAACTGTTTGGGGCGCGCGACGATAGCGGCGATCAAACGCGGTCAGCAATCCGCCCGCTCCCATGGCCAGGGCACCCAGCCACATCCAGCGCACCATGGGCTTGTAATGCAGGCGAATCGCCCAGGCCCCCTCATTTCCGATCGGCTCACCCATGGCCACATAAAGATCGCGAAACAGGCCGCCGTCGATAGCTGCTTCGGTCATGACCGAACCGGAAGCGAGATAGCGGCGTTTCTCCGCGAGCAGGCTGGCGACCTGCCGGTCGCCGCGATACACGCTGAAGCGCGCGCCATCCGCAACATAGTTGGCGCCGCGCAGACGCAGGGTTTCGTCGAACTGGAAACGGTAGCCAGCGAGCTCTTCACTGTCGCCCGGCGCCATGCGCAAATCGCGTTCCACGCTGTACTGGGAGGTGGCGACCACGCCCAGGATGGCGGCGGCAAAACCGCAGTGCGCAATGACCATACCCCAATAGCTAGGGCTTTGGCGGCGCAGGCTTCGCAGCACAGACGTACTGTTGCGACCGCGCTCCCTGAAGTCCTGAACCAGTCCCAGCAGTAGCCACGCTGAGAGTGCTACGGCTATAGCTACCCACAGGTTGAACGGCTGCCCGGACAACCACGGCAGCGTCACCGCACAGCCTGCGGCCACCAGAACGGGCACAAACATAAGACTGCGCCAGCGCCCAGTGCTGTCGTCGCGCCAGCGGGACAGCGGCCCGAGTCCCATAAAGGGCACCATTAATGCCATGAGTGGCACGAATACAGCGTTGAAATACGGTGGGCCGACGGAATACTTGCCCTGCCCCAGCGCATCCATAAGCAGCGGGAACAGCGTGCCAAAGAGCACCGTGAGCGTCGCCACGAGGAACACGACATTGTTGACCAGCAGCAGTGACTCGCGGGAAACCACCGTAAAACCGATGCGGCTGCGCACGGACGGCGCGCGCACTGCATAGAGGGTCAGTGAGCCACCGACCACGATGGCCAGAAACACCAGGACAAACAGGCCGCGCGCGGGATCCGTGGCAAAAGCATGCACCGAGGTCAACACACCGCTACGCACCAGGAAAGTGCCGAGCAGACTCAGGGAAAAGGTAAAGATCGCCAGCAACACGGTCCAACTCTTGAAAAGACCGCGCTTTTCCGTCACCGCCAGGGAGTGCACAAGCGCTGTTCCCGCCAGCCATGGCATGAAGGATGCGTTCTCTACCGGGTCCCAGAACCACCAGCCGCCCCAGCCAAGCTCGTAATAGGCCCACCAGCTGCCCAGCATTATGCCGACAGTCAGGAAAGCCCAGGCCACGTTGGTCCAGGGCCTGGACCAACGTGCCCAGGCAGCGTCGAGACGGCCGCCGAGCAGCGCCGCTACGGCGAAAGAAAAGGCCACGCTGAAACCGACATACCCCATATACAGTAGCGGGGGGTGAATAATCAGCCCGGGGTCCTGCAGCAGCGGATTGAGGTCGTTGCCATCGAGGGGGACGCCCGGCAGCAGGCGTTCGAAGGGGTTCGACGTAAACAGTGAAAAGGACAGAAACCCCACACCAATAGCGCCCATCACCGATAGAACCCGCGCCAGCACCAGCGTCGGTAGTCCGCTACTGAAGGCTGCCACAGCAGCCATCCACAGGGACAGAATCAGGGACCAGAGCAACAGTGAACCCTCGTGGTTACCCCACAGCGCAGAAAACTTGTAGATGGGTGGCAGCAGGCTGTTGCTGTTGGAGGCCACAACCTTTACGGAGAAATCGTCCTGCAGAAAGGCCACCGCCAGGCAGGCGAAACTGATCGCCGTGAACACCGTCACGCCAGCTGCCAAAGAAGGCGCAATACGCATGGCGGCAGAATGCCCGCGCCAGCTACCCCACATGGGCAGAACCGCAAGCAGGGAGGCCATTACCAACGCGATAATCAGAGCGAGATGTCCGAGTTCGGGAATCATGGTTGCACCGCCGCCATCGCGCTATTCTTCAACGCGTCCGCCACCTCCGGCGGCATATAGTTTTCATCATGTTTGGCCAGCACCTCATCGGCACGCAGCACCCCATCGACCCCAAGGCGGCCCGAGGCCACGATACCCTCCCCCTCCGCAAACAGATCCGGGAGAATCCCCTCGTAGGCGATGTCCACAGTGGCGCGGTAATCCGTGACCTTGAAGCGAATCTGCAATGAATCGTCCGCGCGCTGCACACTGTCTTTTACCACCATACCGCCGACGCGGATTGGCGTGTTCACAGGGGCCTTACCAGCCGCCACGTCCACCGGCGGATAAAACAAATTGATATTGCCGCGCAGCGCGAAGGCGGCCAGGCCAATCGCCGCACTCGAAAAAAGGACGATAGTGAGCACTACCCACAATCGCTGTCTGCGTATTGGATGCATGCTGTCAGGAAACCTCCGCACTGTTATGTCCAGCGCCGCCTTCAGCGCTGTCCGAGTTGTTCTTGTGATGTGATGAAGCGGCGGCGAGCCGTTCTTTGCGACGATATTCCCCGCGCAGCTCTCGCAGCAGGCTGCGCTGCTTGCGCAAGGGATGCATCACCAGAAGCAGCAGCACCACTACCGTCAGCGCACAAGCCGACCAGACGTATGGCCCATGACCATCCATGGCAAGTGCAGCCTGCAGACTATCGAAGTACATCAGGCGCCTGTGTCAGCGAGCCGCTGCACCCAGCCCGTGCGGCGCTCTCGCTGCAGAATACCCACGCGCATGTTGGCCAACAATGCACAGCTAAACAGCGCATAGACGGACAGAATACAAAGGAGCAGCGGGTAGAGCATACTCGGGTCGATGGTGCTCTCCCCGGTGAATTTGATCGACGCGGGCTGGTGTAGACTATACCACCAGTCGACGGACTTATAGATGATGGGAATGTTCACCGTGCCCACCAGTGACAGGACTGCGCAGGCGCGGGCAGCGGCTGCCTTGTTGTCGTAGGCCTCGTACAGCGCCATGACGCCCAGGTACAGGAATAGCAGGATAAGCATGGACGTTATGCGCGCATCCCAAACCCACCAGGTACCCCAGGTGGGCTTGCCCCAGATCGAACCAGTGACCAGCGCAATGAAAGAGAGTGCGGCGCCCACAGGAGCGACTGCCAGCATCGCGATATCGGCCATTTTCATTTTCCATATGAGGCTGACCGCCCCCGCGATGGCCATCACGTAATAACCCGCGAGTGCTACGACTGCAGCTGGCACATGGATATAGATGATCCGATAGCTGTTGCCCTGACGAAAATCCGGGGCCGTATAAAGCAGGCCCCAGGTCAGACCAACGGCCAGCCCCAGCACAGCTACGGGTAGCAACCAGCGCAGAATATGCCCTGATATGACGAATAGCCAGGGCGGCGACCCCAGCTTGTGAAAGAAAGACCACATAGTGAGGAGATTATACTCGGCCGTCAGACGCAGAACCAAACGCCAGGACAGAAAATGTGGGCAAATTATTGTGCCCACGCATTACGGGAGCCTCAGGCATCGACACTGATACGCAGCCCGGCGGCAATCGCCACCGGGCCCAGCGCCAGGGACAGGCACAACATGGCGGCCAGCAGCGCGAGATAGGCGCTTGCATCCACTCCACTCGCCGCTGCTTGCACGGAACCAGCGCCGAAAATCAGTACCGGCATGAAAAAGGGCGTGATGAGCAGCGCGATCAACATACCGCCGCGACGCAGACCCACGGTGAGCGAGGCGCCTATCGCGCCGAGGACACTCATCACCCCCGAGCCCAGCAGCAGCGACAGGGCCAGAACCGGAATCCCCGCTGCCGGCAATCCCAGCATGAGTGCAAACAACGGTGAAATAAGCGCCAACAACACACCGCTCAAGAGCCAGTGCACCAACAGGTAGGCCATCACTGTGAAATACAGCGGCTGCGGCGCAATAAGTAACTGGTCGAGAGAGCCATCGTCAAAATCGCTGCGGAAAAGCCCCTCACTGCCCAACAGATTGGCCAGCAGCGCGACGATCCACAAGATGCCGGCGGCAAAGCTCGACAAAGTTGCCGGCGCAGGCCCCAGACCCAAGGGGAAAAGCACGATAACCATGGCAAAGAACAGCAGCGGATTGAACACCTCAACCGGTCGGCGCAGCGCCAGTGTGTACTGTCGGCGCAGCAAGCGCAGGAACAGTTCCCCAAGCGATGCATCGCTCACGGGCTAAGCACCGGGGGCAGGTCCAGCAGCCTTACGGGCACGTCGGCGTCGAGCGACTGGTGCGAAGTCAACAGCACGGCGCCGCCGCCATCAGCATGCTCGCAAAAGCGCTGCTGCAACTTTGCGACCCCGGCCAGATCAATGGCCGTGAAGGGCTCGTCGAGTAGCCACAGAGGACGCCGGCTCAAATACAGCCGCGCCAGATTTACCCGTCGCTGTTGACCGGCCGATAGCTGTCTCGCCGGCATGTCTTCATAACCGTACAGACCTACCGCCTCGAGCGCCGCGTCTATAGCGCCCTCTTCCTCGTAGCTCTCGCCGCTGGGGTGCCAGCGCAGGTTCTCACGGGCACTGAGAAGACCCTTAACCGCGCTCTGGTGCGCGATAAACAGGCAGGGTCCCTGCACCACAAGTCGTCCGTCGAAACCGTGGCGAGAGAGACCCGCAAGAATCCGCAACAAAGTTGTCTTACCGCTGCCATTCGGACCGCGCAGGTGCACGATCTCCCCGGGCTGCAGGCGCAGGGACAGCTCTCTGAACAGCTGGCGGCCGCCGCGTTCGATGCCTAGATCCACCGCGTCCAGCAATGGCTGGGCTGCGGTCATGGCTCAGACATTCACGGCACGGATGCGCGTTTGCGAGGGCGACAAGGAGTCCCCCTCTGCGCTAAGGCTGGCAAAATCAAACAGGGTCCGATCCGCCAGCTGCGAAGGTGCTACGTTGCCGATGGCGCTGAAGATAGTCTCGGTTCGCCCGGGGTACTGCTTCTCCCAATCGGCCAGCATGCGCTTGACGGCCACGCGCTGAAGATTGTCCTGGGAGCCACACAGATTGCAGGGAATAATAGGAAAGGCCTTCTCGCTGGCGTAGCGCTCCAGATCCGCTTCGCGACAATAGGCCAGGGGGCGAATAACCACATTCTTGCCATCATCCGATCGCAGCTTCGGTGGCATGGCCTTGAGGCTGCCACCAAAAAACATGTTCAGGAACAGGGTTTCGACGATGTCATCCCGGTGATGTCCCAGGGCAATTCGTGTGGCCCCGATCTGTTCGGCGAATCCGTACAGGGTTCCGCGACGCAATCGCGAACACAGACCGCAGGTGGTCTTCCCCTCGGGAATCACTGAGCGCACGACGCTATAGGTGTCTTTCTCGACGATGTGGTACTCCAAATCGAGCTGATCGAGATAGGCCGGCAACACATGCTCCGGATAACCTGGCTGCTTCTGGTCAAGGTGTACCGCGACGAGCTCGAATGTAACCGGTGCACTGCGCTGCAGGGACAGGAGGATATCCAGCATCGCGTAGGAGTCCTTCCCACCGGACAGGCACACCATGACCCGCTCGCCATCACGAATCATGTCGTAATCGGCAATCGCGCTGCCAACCTTGCGGCGCAATCGCTTCTGCAGTTTGCTGGATTCGTATCTTGAACGCCGGGGATCCCCGTTCATGGGTTTAAACGCTCGGGCAATTAAGTGCACGGATGGTACCCGCCGGGGAGTAAAGCCGTCCAGCGCGGGCCGCCTCACTTGTCTTTTTGGGACGATATGCCGACAATGCGCTGAGTCCACCTTTTGACCCGTCTTCTGAGGTTTTCCCATGAAAAATCCCGTTCGCGTCACTGTAACCGGCGCCGCCGGCCAGATCGGCTATGCGCTGCTCTTCCGCATCGCGTCTGGCGCCATGCTCGGCGATGACCAGCCGGTCATTCTCCACCTGCTCGACATCACCCCTGCCATGGATGCCCTTGAGGGTGTACGCATGGAACTGGACGACTGCGCCTTCCCGCTGCTCAGCGGCATCGTCTGCACCGACGACCCCGCGGTGGGTTTCAAGGATGCTGACTACGCGCTGCTCGTGGGCGCCCGCCCCCGGGGACCCGGCATGGAGCGAAAGGACCTGTTGGAAGCCAACGCAGCGATCTTCTCCGTGCAGGGCAAGGCCATCAATGACAGCGCCAGTCGCGACATCAAGGTTCTTGTCGTCGGCAACCCGGCGAACACCAATGCACTGATCACGCAACGCAACGCGCCCGATATCGACCCGCGCAACTTTACCGCGATGATGCGCCTTGACCACAACCGCGCCAAAACACAGATAGCGCAGAAGCTGAGCGCGAACATAAGCGCGGTCAGTCAAATGACCGTGTGGGGAAACCACTCCGCTACGCAATACCCGGACCTGCATCAAACGATGGTGAAGGGCGCAGTTGCCAGCGAGCAGGTTGAGCAGAGCTGGTATGAGGATAGCTTCATACCCACCGTACAGCAGCGCGGCGCGGCCATCATCAAGGCGCGCGGCGCCTCTTCCGCGGCTTCAGCAGCCAACGCGGCCATTGACCACATGCGCGACTGGGCATTGGGCACCCCCGCGGATGACTGGGTATCTATGGGCGTTTATTCCGACGGTTCCTATGGCATCGCCGAGGGACTCATTTATTCCTTCCCCTGCCGCTGCGCGGGCGGCGACTGGAGCATTGTCCAGGGTCTGGACATCAATGACTTCAGCCGTGCTCGCATGCAGGCTACGGAGCAGGAACTCACTGAAGAGAGAGACGCGGTAGCGCATCTACTCAGCTGATCAAGCGGCTGATCCAGCGAAAAGCCCAGCGCAATGACTGATACCGCGGGTGAGCGTGCCTATCATCACGGCAACCTGCGAGCGGAGCTGATAGACCAGGCTGCGGCACAGTTGCGGGAGACGCCGGCTGAGCAACTCAGCCTGCGGGCTGTGGCGCGTGCGCTGGGTGTTTCGCAAACGGCGCCGTACCGGCATTTCAGTGACCGGGAAGCACTGCTTGCGGCCATCGCCACGCGCGGTTACCGACAGCTGCTGGTCGCTCTGGAGGAGGCGCGTGCCAATGCCGGAGACAGTGCTGCGGAGCAGCTTCGCGCTGTAGGCCGGTCTTATGTCGAGTATGCCGCCGGGCACGAGCAGCTCTTCAAGCTCATGTTCGGCCCGCATGTGCAGCCGAGCGAGAAGTATCCGGAGCTGCGCGAGGCCAGCAGGGAAGCCCTGCTCCTCGTGCAGGCCATTCTGCAACACGGCATGGGGCGCAGCGAGTTTGCGGCGCAGGACGTTGTCTATCTCGCCAACGCGGCCTGGGCCGGCATCCACGGCGTGGCCACCCTGCGTATCGATGCACCCGCTCTGTTCAAGAACCATATCGACCTGACGCGGCAGATCAATGTCTCAGCCAACACGTTTATAGCCGGCATCGAACAGCATCCCGCCTGAGTGGGCGATTCTCGCAGGAATAGCAAACTCACCAACGAGGATTCTCTGCGCTTCCCTGCGCAGAGTTGATCCCCTGCGCCCTAGCCGCCGCGGAGCACCACCACCGGCGGAACACTCACCACGCGCCGGCAGTTCCATAGCCCGAGCGTCGCAATAAGAGCTGTGGCCAGGACAACGGTAGGTAGCCACAGCCACGGTGTGGGATGGTAGTCACCCTGAAAAACGAGCGTTTGCAGGGCCCAGAATGCACCCTCGGCGGCCAGAACCGCGAGCACACCGGACATCAGGCCCAGAGCAGAGAATTCTATGGCCACTGCGCCCAGAATATGCGAACGACCCGCGCCCAGGGCCCGCAGCAGCGCATTCTCGCTCAGCCGGAGATCCACCGTCGACTGCACACCCGCCACCAGCACGAGAATGCCCGCAAGGAGCACCAAAGAAAGTATTAGCTCGATCACCGAGGCAACCTGCCCGAGGGTGCTGCGAAGCTGCTCCATGATCGCATCCACTTCAATCACCGTGGCCGTTGGATGCTCGCGCAGTAAAGTATTGAGGAAAGTCTTGCGTTCTGGCGACAGGTAAAAACTGGTCATATAAGTGACCGGATAGGATTCCAGCAAGCCCGGGGGGAACACCATAAAGAAGTTGGGCTTGAGAGACTCCCAGTCCAGGCTACGCAGGCTAGTCACCCTCACACGCAGGTCCGACGCGCCGATACGCAGCTCGAGTTCATCACCTATGGCAATCCCCAGTCGCTCCGCAAACTCCGCCTCCACGGATACCTCCGCATTGCTCTCGCCCTGCCACCAGGAACCTGCCAGCAGCTCATTGCCCTCGGGGATGTCCCTGGACCACGTGAAGTTCGCTTCGCGCTGCTGTGGACCACCCTCTGTTTCTGCCTTCGTGGGCAATGCGGCACCCGCAACCCCGATAATGCGCCCACGCAGCATCGGATAGAGCTTTTCGCTGGGGACACCGCCGTCTTCAAGAAGAGTGCTCACCGCGCCCAGCTCTGCGGGCGCTATATTGAGCAGGAAATGATTCGGCGCGCCCTCCGGCAACTGGTTCTGCCAGTCATCCAGCAGGGATGTGCGCAACAGGGTGAGCAATAATAACAGCATGATCGCAACCGCAAAAACCACCAGTTGCAGCGCGTTGCCTAGCCCGTGACGCTGCAAACTGGCAAGCGCCAGACGCCACACGCTGCCCGCTTGCATACCGATCACGCGACCGCCGCGCAGCAGTCCCAGGGCCAGCAGCCCACCGCACGCTATTACCGCAAGCAAACCGCCGACAACAACGAGCGTTAGCATGAGATCTGCGCTGTACCACCACATGAGACCGCAGATCGCCGCGAGCCCCAACAGATAATCGACAGCTTCCCGGGGGCCATGCAGCGGAAGATCGCTTCTCAGCACGCGCAGTGGGCTGACCATCGCGAGGCGGCTGAGCGAAGGCCAGGCGAAGCAGCCCAGACACACGAGGGCGGTAACCGCGCCAATCAGATAGGGGCGAGGCTGCCAAAGTACCGGCTTGACGCTGAACTCGCTGTCCAGGGCACCCAGTGCAAGGGCCTGAATCCCATAGGCCAACAGCCAGCCCAGCAGCACGGCGAGCAGCCAGTTCGCCAACAGACTGGCGGCGTACAGGCCGCGAATACGCGCACTTTGGGCACCGAGGCTTTTTAACAGAGCCACATAGTTCTGATGGCGCTCCGCATAGCGCCGCGCCGCGAGAGAGATGGCGACACCGGCCAGTATCACTGCGAGGCTGCCGGCGAGTAGCAGGAATCGCTCGGCGCGCTGCAGAGCGCGACCCACAGCGGGCTGCGAGTTACTCACTGTCTGTAGCCGCTGTCCCGGCTCCAACTGGGGCTCGAGCCAGCTTGTATACTCTTCCACTGCTTCCGCCGTACCGGCGAAGAGCTGGCGGTAGCTGACCCGACTGCCCGGCTGGACCACCCCGGTTGCCGGGATATCATCGATGTGCAACATCACCCGCGGACCTACACCGAGGAAACCACCGGCCCGATCCGGTTCTCCACGGATCGCCGCGGCCACCCTGAAAGTGGCGGTGCCGATGCCAACCTCGTCGCCCACGTCGACCTGCAACAGTCCGAAAAGCCTCGGTTCAATCCATACTGTCCCGCGTCCGGGCCCACCCTGCTGCGCGCGCTGTTCGCTGTAAGCCTCGTCGCTGAGACGCACTGCGCCGCGCAGCGGGTAATCGTCGCTCACCGCTTTTACCGAGGACAGCACCACGCCCTCGTCGCCGGCGAAGACCATGGAGTTAAAGCTCAGCGTTCGCGCTGCCTGCAGGCCTCCCTCCCGGGCCTTGTGCAGCCAGCTCGCCGGCAGCGCGCGGCTGTCGCGCACGGCAATATCCGCCGCCAGAAAACTGTGGCTCTCCTGCCTCAGGGCGCCCTTAAGGGTTGCGGCAAAGCCGCTGATGCCAGACACCATAGTGACCGCCAACACCAGTGCCGCGAGCAACACCCCCAGCTCCCCACCGCGCCAATCACGGACCAACATACGCAAAAGTAGTGGCATCTCAGGCGTGCTCCGTCTCCGTCAGCTCACCACTGTCCATATACAGTTGCCTGCCGCAGCGTGCTGCGAGCCGCTGATCGTGGGTCACCAGGACCAGTGTCGTACCCTGCTCCCGATTCAGTTCGAAAAGCAGATCTGCGATCAGCTCACCGGTAACGCGGTCCAGATTGCCGGTCGGTTCGTCCGCAAACAATATCCGTGGAGCTCCGGCAAACGCGCGCGCGATGGCCACCCGCTGCTGCTCCCCACCGGAGAGCTGCCGCGGGTAGTGGAGTTGACGCTCGCCCAGCCCGACCCGTTGCAGAAAACCGCCTGCGCGGGCGGCCGCATCTGCATCGCCCTGTAGTTCCAGAGGCAACATCACGTTCTCCAGAGCCGTGAGTGCCGGTAACAGCTGGAACGACTGAAAGACGAAACCGACCTCTCTCCCGCGCAGGGCGGCCCTGCCGTCCTCATCGAGTTGCTGGAGGTCAGTGCCGTCAATCACTACCGAGCCCTCGGACGCGCTATCCAGCCCTGCAAGAAGACCGAGCAGTGTGGACTTGCCCGACCCTGAGGCACCGACAACCGCAACGGTTTGCCCCGACTTGATTTCAAGATTGATCCCTTTCAGTATCGACAGATCTCCCGCCGCCATGGGAACTCGCTTGCCGAGATTGCGCGCCGTGATCATGATAGCTCCCGAGCTTCAGAACTGACGTCGGTTGACCCGACGCCCCGCTTTCCCTTACTGGACGATAACGAATTTGGCATTCTCTTTACTAACTCTCTCTCTTTGGACTGTGTCGCGTGGCTTAACACTGCTACGTTATCTGCTGCTGCTTGGATTCGCCCTCTCGGTGCAGACAGCTCACGCGGGGGGCAGTACTCCCAAGGTACTGGTGCTGGGCGATAGTATCAGCGCGGCCTATGGCATGTCCCTCGAACAGGGCTGGGTAAGCCTCCTCGAGGAACGATTGCAGAGTCGTTGGTCTGGCGCGGAGATCGTTAAAGCCAGCATCAGCGGCGACACCTCGGCCGGCGGGCTGCGCCGGCTCGCGCCGTTGCTGGAGCAGCACCGGCCCGATCTGCTGGTCATCGAACTGGGTGGTAATGATGGGCTGCGCGGCTACCCGAACAGCCGCCTGCTGGACAACCTCCGGGAAATGGCCCGCCGGGGAATCAGCGCCGGGAGCCGGGTGCTGATACTCCCCATGGAGATTCCGCCCAACTACGGCCAGCGCTACACTAACGCCTTCCGTCAGGCATTTCGCGACGCCGCCGCCGATACGGGCGCCGTGCTGGGTCCTTTCATAATGGCTGAAATCGCCACGGACCCGGCCCTCATGCAAAGCGACGGCATACACCCGGTAGTGGCGGCCCAGCCGCTTATGGTCGACACCCTGGAATCGGTCGTCAGCGATATGCTGGGGGACGCTATAGGGCAGACGGAGCATGTGCAGCCGCAGGGGACACTACCATGAGCCTGCACGAGCAGACGCCGTTGCAGGAACGCCTCTATATCATCATTTTCGGCACCGACACGACCCTGGGGAAGTGGTTCGATATTCTGCTAATCCTGGCCATTCTGGTCAGCGTGGCGGTGATCACTGTCGATTCAATGGCAGCTATTCACCTTGCTCACGGCGATCTTCTGCAGCGCATCGAGTGGGGTTTCACGGCACTGTTCTCGGCCGAGTACCTCCTGCGAATCTGGATCGCCAGGAATCGCCGGGCCTATCTACTGAGTGTGTACGGCCTTATCGACCTCCTCGCCATACTACCCAGCTTCCTCGCACTGATCGTCCCGCAGGCGGCCCCGCTGTTAATCGTACGTCTGCTGCGGGTACTGCGCGTATTTCGTGTGTTGCGGCTTTTCTCTTTCCTGGACGAAGCGAACTTTGTGGCCGGCGCTTTTCGAGATTCAGCGCGACAGATTTTTGTGTTCTTCTCCATGGTCATCACCACCATGATTGTGTTCGGCTGCCTCATGTATGTACTGGAGGGCCCGAACAACGGCTTCGACAATATCCCGCTGAGTGTTTATTGGGCGATTGTGACGATTACCACCGTCGGCTACGGCGATGTCGTCCCGGTCACGGTGGCCGGAAGAACCATATCCGCAATCGGGATGCTGGTCGGTTATGCAATCATTGCCGTGCCCACCGGCATCTTCACCAGCAAGCTTGTGCAGAGAGCGCGCGGCAATCCACGGCTTACCCTCAACTGTCCGCAGTGCGCCCGCGCGGGTCATGAAAACGACGCGCACTACTGTCGCTACTGCGGTAGCTCCCTGAGTACCAACGAGTCGGATGCGGCTTAAGCGCCCGCGCGTCCGCAGGCGCCAGGGGATTGTTCCCGCCGCGCTACTCTGCTGCGTTTCTGTGCAGGCAGAACCCGGTTTGTTGGAGGAAGTGATTGTTACCGCGGAAAAACGCGCCACCACAATCCAGGACACGCCCATCGCCGTCTCCGCCTTCAGCGGTGAAGAACTGGACCGTGCGCTCATTAACAAACCGCTGGATATGCAGTTTAATGTACCCAATATGCTGATGAGCAAGGGTAACTTCACGACCGCGGAAGTCACCATACGAGGTATCGGCAACCTGGCCATTGGCGTCGCCACAGACAGCGGGACCGGCAACCATTTCAACGGTGTCTACCTTAATGCCGGACGCATCTTCGAGAGCGAATTTTATGATGCTGAGCGCGTAGAAGTACTGCGCGGCCCCCAGGGCACGCTCTATGGGCGCAACACGACAGCCGGTGTTATCAATATGATCACTCGGGCGCCGGAGGATGAATTCGGCGGCTTCTTCAATATGGAGGCCGGGAACTATGACCACCTCAAGGTCCGCGGCGCCCTGAATATCCCCCTGTCTGACTCCCTGGCCCAACGTATCTCTTTCTTCTCCCTGGGCCGAGAAGGCTTCGTCGACAACGCTTTCACCGGCGACAAGATCGACGATCGCGACATGTATTCCCTGCGCTCCTCCACACGCTGGACCGGCGAGAGCACCGACGCCACACTCGTCGTGAACTATTTTGATGAA
>JBLIIW010000059.1:0-19391 GCA_047635315.1 Halieaceae bacterium
TAAAGTTTTCATTATCTGCTGCCAGCTGATCGTAGTCCTCCTGGTAGAACATCTCCCGCAGCGAGCGGGCGCCGTACCAAAAAGAGATTTTGCGTTTGCTGCTGAGACGCTTCAACTGATCAAAAAGGTGTGATCGCATGGGTGCCATGCCCGCACCGCCGCCGATAAACACCATTTCCGCATCCGTGTCCTTGGCGAAAAACTCGCCGAAGGGCCCGTATACCGTCACCTTGTCCCCAGGCTTGAGACTGAAAACCCAGGAGGATATCTGCCCGGCGGGAATTCCCTCACTACCTGGTGGCGGTGTAGCAATACGGATATTGAACTTCACCACCCCCCGCTCTTCCGGGTAATTGGCCATGGAATAGGCACGGATTACCGTCTCGTCTACCTGTGAGGAGATCTTGAAAAAGCCAAATCGCTCCCAGTCACCGCGGTACTCCTCATCAATATCGAAGTCCTCGTACTTCACCAAATGCGGCGGACACTCCAGTTGCACATAGCCGCCCGCGCGGAAGTCAACGCTCTCACCGTCAGGAAGCCGCAAGGTCAGTTCCTTGATGAACGTCGCCACATTGGAGTTGCTTTCGACCGTGCATTCCCACTGCTGGACCCCGAACACCTCCTCCGGGACCCGGATCTTCATATCCTGCTTCACCGCCGTCTGACAGGACAAGCGCCAGCCCTCGCTAGCATCGCGTCGCGTAAAATGCGACTCCTCCGTCGGTAGCATCGAGCCACCACCCTCGTTCACAATGCATTTGCACTGCGCGCAGGTGCCGCCACCGCCACAGGCCGAGGCGAGGAAAACATTCGCATCGGACAGAGTCTGCAACAACTTGCCCCCCGCCGGCACCGTGATACTTTTTTCGCCGTTGATCTCAATGGTCACATCACCACTACTTACCAGCAGCGAACGCGCATAGAGAATAAGAGCCACCAGCGCGAGCACAATCGTGGTGAACATGCTGACGCCGTAAATAATTGTCATATCCATGACGAAGCCTCGAAGTTAAAGATCAATGCCGCCGAGCGCCATAAAGCCCAGCGACATCAGTCCCACTGTGATAAAGGTTATGCCCAGCCCCTGCAAGCCATCCGGAACATCGCTGTATTTGAGCTTCTCGCGGATACCCGCCAGGGCGACAATGGCCAGCGCCCAGCCCACACCCGCCCCCGCGCCGAAAACCACACTCTCGCCGAAACTGTAATCGCGCTCCACCATGAGCAGGGAGGCCCCGAGAATTGCACAGTTCACTGTGATCAGCGGCAGGAACACCCCCAGTGCGTTGTAGAGCGCCGGCACATACTTATCCAGGAACATCTCCAGTATCTGCACCAGGGCGGCGATGACGCCAATGTAGGAAAGCAGACCGAGGAAACTCAGATCCACGTCCGGGAGGCCGGCCCAGGCCAGGGCGCCATCTGCCAGAAGATAGTTGTAAATGAGGTTATTAACGGGAACCGTGATGGTGAGAACCACCGTAACGGCAACACCGAGGCCGATAGCGGCGCTGACTTTCTTGGATACCGCGAGGAAGGTGCACATTCCCAGGAATACGGACAGGGCCATATTCTCAATAAAGATGGCCCGCACGAAAAGGCTGAGGTAATACTCCATCAGACTCCCTCCTCCGCCACAGTGTGTTTCGCCATACGGAAGTCGGGCTCCTCAACCTGCTTGCTGTCCCAGGCGCGCAATATCCAGATAAACAGACCAATCAGGAAAAAGGCGCTGGGCGGTAACAAGAGAAGACCATTCGGGTTGTACCAACCACCCTCAGTCACAAGCGGCAGGATCTCAAAGCCGTAAAGCTTCCCGGACCCAAAAAGTTCGCGCACCACCGCAACAAATATCAGTACAACCGAGTATCCGATCCCGTTACCGATACCGTCGAGGAAGCTCTCTATCGGCGGGTTCTTCATCGCGTAGGCCTCCGCGCGGCCCATAACAATACAGTTGGTGATGATAAGACCCACAAATACGGAAAGCTGTTTGCTGATGTCGTAGGCGACGGCTTGGAGCACCTCGTCCACGAGTATCACCAGGGAAGCAATAATGGTCATCTGCACGATAATTCGAATGCTGCCCGGAATGTGCCGGCGAATCAGCGAAATAAACAGATTCGAAAATCCCGTGACCAGGGTCAGGGCTATGCACATGACCAGCGTCACCTTCAGGGAAGATGTCACGGCGAGCGCGGAGCAGATGCCCAGGATCTGTAGGGCAATCGGGTTATTCTTGACGATGGGGGATGTCAGTGTGTCCCTTACGGAATCCATAATCAGGCCTCTCCCTTGCCTAAATTCTCAAGAAATGGGGCAAAACCGTTGTCACCCATCCAGTAACTAATCAGGTTGCTGACGCCGCGACTGGTAAGCGTCGCGCCGGAGAGACCATCAACCTTCCATTCAGCGTCGGCTGCGGCGGGATCGACACTGCCTTTCACCAGTCCCAGCGCCACATTGCCATCGCGATATACCTGCTTACCCGGCCACAGCGCTTTCCATCGGGGGTTGTCGACCTCCCCGCCAAGACCCGGTGTCTCTGCGTGATCAAAAAAGCCCAGCCCGGCAACGGTATTGCCGTCCGATTCCAGAGCCAGAAAGCCGTAGAGCGTGGACCAAAGGCCGTAGCCATGCACCGGCAATATGATTTTTTCGTAAGCGCCCTCAGCGTCAACCACCAAAAAAACCTCGGCGACATTGGCTCGCCGGTTTATCTTGGCGACATCCTCGGCATCGCTCAGGGCAACAGACCGGGCCGCATCCTTGGAAGCGGCGCGCTGGTCGTAGCCGGGCGCCACCTCGTCAGTGAACTCACCCGTACGCAAATCCACATAGCGGACCTTTATCTGGGCAAACTGCTCCTCGACGCTGCGCCCCGCTTCGAGCATACCCGCGGCCTGCAGGATATTTCGCTTGCGGTCGAGACTCTTGTTCGCCTCCTGCGCGGGCTTGAGCACCACAGCGGCGGCAGACACTATTACCGAACAGATAATACAAAGCGCAAAGGCAACGCGAATAACCTTGCCGGTGCTGTCGTTACTGGACACGGGCGAGCCTCCTCTTGATGTTTGACTGCACCACAAAATAGTCGAAGAGCGGCGCGAAGAGATTGGCGAAGAGAATCGCCAGCATAATGCCTTCGGGAAACGCCGGGTTGATCACGCGAATCAGCACGGTCATAACCCCGATCAAAATTCCGTAAGCCCAGCGACCGCCATTGGTCATGGCGGCTGAGACCGGATCGGTGGCCATAAAGAACATACCAAAGGCGAACCCGCCAGTGACCAGGTGCCAGTACCAGGGCATCGCAAAAGCCGGATTGCTGTCGGAGCCAACCAGATTGAGCAGGGACGAAAACGCGACCATACCCAGGAACACGCCGACGACAACGCGCCAGGAGGCAACTCGGGTCAGCAGCATTACTGCGCCGCCGATGGCCACCATGAGCGTGGAGGTTTCACCGATAGAGCCGGGAATAGAGCCTATAAAGGAATCCATCCAGGTAAATTGCGACTGCAGGGCGGTCATCCCGTCAGAGGCCACCACAGCGAGAGCCGTGGCCCCGGAATAGCCGTCTACCGCAACCCACACGGCGTCACCGGAGAGCTGCGCGGGGTAGGCAAAATACAGGAACGCGCGACCTGTGAGCGCCGGATTCAGGAAGTTCTTCCCAGTACCACCAAACACTTCCTTGCCAATAACGATGCCGAAGCTGATCCCCAGGGCGGCCTGCCACAGAGGCAAATCTGGCGGGCAAATGAGCGCAAACAGAATGGAGGTAACGAAAAAACCTTCGTTCACCTCGTGTCCACGCTTTATAGCAAAGAGAACCTCCCAAAAGGCCCCGACAACAAAGGTAACCATGTAAATGGGCACAAAATACAGCGCGCCAATTAGCATGCAGTGCCACAGCTTGTCCGGCTCGTAGCCGCCCAGAGTCGCAATTACCATGCCCCGCCAGCCTTCTATACTGCCCCCGGTTACAGCAAATACTTCGTTAGCCTGAAAGCCGAGGTTATACAGGCCGTAGAACATGGCAGGAAAAGTGGCGAGCCAGACCGTAATCATGATTCGCTTGAGGTCCACCCCATCGCGCACGTGCGCCGTGTTGCGGGTTACCGTCGACGGCCGGTAGAAGATCGTATCAAACGCCTCATACAGCGCATAAAACTTGGAATAACGCCCGCCTTCCTGAAAATGGTGTTCGACGCCATCGAGCCACTTGCGTAAAGCCACCGGTCAGCCCTCCTTCTCAATGCGTGTCAGATTCTGGCGCAACATCGGGCCATATTCGTACTTGCCCGGGCACACGTAGGTACAAAGAGCCAGATCCTCTTCCTCCAGTTCCAGGCAGCCCAGTGATTGCGCTGTCTCCGTATCGCCAACGATGAGAGCGCGCAACAATTGTGTGGGCAGAATATCCAGCGGCATAACGCGCTCGTAGGTGCCCACTGGCACCATGGCCCGCTCACTGCCATTGGTTGTTGTGGTCATTGCCAGCGGCTTCATACCAAAGAAGTTACTCAGATAAATACCCATACTGGAATGCTTTTTGACACCTGCCCGGAGGTAATGCATGAACTCGCGGTCGCGCCCCTCAGCCAGCACACAAACCTGCTGGTGATAGCGGCCGAGATAAGCGCTGGGGCCCGACACTTTACGTCCGCCGAGCACGGAGCCGGAGATGATGCGACTCTCACCGGCGCGCACTTCACCGGCGCAAAGCGCCTCAAGATCGACGCCAAGTCGCGTGCGCAACAGCCTCGGTCGTTCTACCTGCGGACCCGCAAGCGATACCACCCGCTCCGTCCACAAGCGACCGTCCAGAAACAGGCGCCCAATAGCGATCACATCCTGGTAATTGATGGTCCATACGGAGCGCTGCTGACCGACACCAAGCAGAAAATGTACATGTGTGCCCGCCAGGCCAGCCGGGTGCGGCCCGGCAAACTCCGCACGCTCGACATTTTCGGCGCTGCCACTGGGAATGTCAGCCCCGGGGGCCATGCACAAATAAACCTTGCCGGCAGTCTGCGCCGCAAGCATATCCAGCCCGAGACCGAATGCCTCGGTCTGCTCCGCGATAAGCAGAAGCGGATCGGCGGCCTGCGGATGCGTGTCCATCGCGGTCACAAAGATTGCCGCTGGCTGATGGTCTACAGCCGGCACATGACTGAACGGACGGGTGCGCAGCGCTGTCCACTGTCCGCTGGCAATCAGCTGCTCGCGCGCGATTTCCGGCGCAAGTGCTCGGGCACTGTCCGCGCTGTACGCGGTGAACGCCAGCGCCGCATCTGCCCCAGCCTCCTGATCGACATCGATAACCACCGACTGTAGAACCCGACGCGCGCCACGATTAATAGCAGACACGGTGCCCGTGGCAGGTGCGCTGAAACGCAGTCCCTCGGTTTTCTTACAGGTGAAAAGGGTCTGGCCGCACTGGACACGATCCCCGACCTGAACCGCCATAGTCGGTTTCATCCCTACGTAGTCGCCGCCGAGCACAGCCACCGCCCGCGCCGCCGGCGCATCTTGAATTTTCTGCTCCGGCACGCCATCAAGGGGAATATCCAACCCCCGCGAGATTTTGATCATGTAGTCCGCCTGGAAAGTCATTGTATGGTCAGCGAGTAGTCGCTCAAGCGATGGTAAAAGCCACTGAATCCGCCCCGTGCTGCATGTTCCGCCAAGTGCTGCGCATTCCACGCCCGTCAGAGCGCTTTCCACGTCTCTTTTTGCACCCTGCCCCGCCTGCCACAGCGCGGTTCACTTTCTTGTACGTCAAACACCACGTACCGACTCGCTTCGCTTCCACACGAGTTGGCTTCAAGCCGCCTGCATTATAGCGAAGCGAGCGGTGGGCATGCTACTTGACTAAGGTCTTCTCTTGCACTCAATTGCGAACCCGGTCTGCTTCCGGGCCTAAAATCTGGCGCCGCAGGCCATTGCGACAGCCTAGCCCGCCGGGTACATCAGATAATCGATGCCCGCCATACGCTCAAGGATCCGATACACCTGACAGCTATAGCCGAACTCGTTGTCATACCACAGGTACACCACTGCCTGGCTCCCGTTCACAATCGTCGCCCGCGCATCGTAGACGCAGGCGGCCCGGGTTCCCACGAAGTCCGAAGACACGACCTCCGGTGAATTTGAATAGTCGATCTGCCGACGCATATTCGAATGCAGCGCGATACTACGCATAAAATCGTTGAGTGACTCCCGGTCTGTGTCCCGGCCCAGGGTCAGATTGAGAATCGCCATGGATACATTCGGGGTTGGCACCCGGATAGAGTTCCCCGTTAACTTACCCGCAAGCTCCGGCAGCACCTTGGCAACGGCCTTCGCAGCGCCGGTTTCCGTGAGCACCATATTCAATGGCGCTCCGCGGCCCCGGCGATCCGCCTTGTGGTAGTTATCGATCAGATTCTGATCATTTGTGTAGGCGTGAACAGTTTCCACATGCCCGTGAACGATGCCGAATTCATCCCCTATAGCCTTGAGTGCCGGTACAATCGCATTGGTCGTACAGGAAGCTGCGGAAACAATACGATCCGAGGCGCCAACCATATCGCTGTTGATTCCCGCCACAATATTTTTGACATCGCCCTTGCCCGGCGCCGTCAATATCACTTTGGCGACCCCTTTGGACTGCAAGTGCTGTGACAGGCCCTCCTGGTCACGCCACACCCCCGTGTTATCCACGATAATTGCGTCGTCGATCCCGTAGGCCGTGTAATCGATAGATGCGGGGGAATCCGCATAAATGACTCGCACTTCGTTGCCATTGGCTACAAAGCTCATGCGTTCTTCGTCCACACGGATGGTCCCTTCGAAGGGGCCGTGCACCGAGTCCCGGCGCAGCAGACTCGCGCGCTTGACCAGATCGTTATCTGCGTTGCCCTTGCGCACAACAACCGCCCGCAGGCGCAGGGCATCACCGCCGTCGGTCTTGTCAATCAGGATACGCGCCATGAGCCGACCAATACGGCCAAAACCGTAGAGCACCACATCGACAGGTTTCTCCACAGGTAGCTTGGTGCTGCCGATCAGGTAGCCCAGCTGCTCGCTGACATACTCATCGACAGTCAGCCCCTCACCGTGGTTCTTATTAAAGTAGTTAACCGCCAGGCGCCCCACATCGATATGCGATGGGCCCAATTCCAGCTTGCTCATGGCGCTGAGAATCGGGTGGGTCTCGCGCTCAGACAGCTCGTTACCCTCAACCTGACGCACGTAACGGTGCGTTTTCATGATGTCGGTCACCGAGCAGTTGACCAGCGAGCGGTCATAGCAATAGCACTTGACGCTGTGCTCCCGGGCCAGCCGGCCCACCATGGGGATGCTCGCCTCGGCGAGGGCCTCGCGCTCTTTCCAGTCGCGAAAGTAATCGTCTGGGCGGGGTCGTTTACGATCATTCACAGCTTTTTGTCCTTGTCTGACGGCTCGAATCCTGTCGCCGCGCATTATCGCCTCGGACAGCTTACCCCGCAACACAACTTTGCCCGCCACAACAAGCCCTTGGAGCCTTTCCCGCAGAGGGCCTACAATAGCAACCTCGCACGTCACCCCGCACCCTATTCATGCTGTTTACTACCGCCCTTGCCCAGACCCCCTGGCCGAACACGAAAAACACACGCACTGCCATAGGACCGTTCTATGGCAGCAGCACCGCCCTGTGCATCGCCGAACTGGCATCCCCGGACCGTCTACTGGTGGTACTCGTCGAAGATACGGCCCAGGCGCAAACGCTGGCTCGGGAGCTGCCATTCTTCCTCCCCGCCGCTACGCCCATGCTGCAGTTGCCCGACTGGGAAACCCTGCCCTACGACAATTTCTCCCCGCACCAGGACATCGTGTCCGAGCGCCTGCGCACGCTCTACCACCTCCCCCGGGCCAGCAACGGCATCCTGCTGCTGCCCGTAGCCGCGCTGATGCAGCGTCTGCCGCCGCGGCATTATATTGAGGGCAACAGCCTGTTGCTCGCTGAGGGGCAAGATCTGGACGCGACGGCGCTGCGCCGGGCGCTGCAAAAGAGTGGCTATCGCGCCGTTGACACGGTCTACGAACACGGCGAATTCGCAGTCCGTGGCTCGCTGATGGACATATTCCCCATGGGCAGCGCCCTGCCCCTGCGCATCGACCTGCTGGATGATGAGGTAGATTCCCTGCGCCGCTTCGACCCGGAGACCCAGCGCACTATCGAGCGTGTGGAATCCGTCGATCTGCTTCCCGCCCGGGAGTTCCCCCTGGACAGTACCGGGATCGCCCGTTTCCAACAGTCCTGGTACGCCCGCTTCGACGTCGATCCGGAGCAATGTCCGATCTTCACGGAAATCAGCAATGGGCGCGCGCCGGGAGGCGCCGAGTACTACATGCCACTGTTTTTCGAGAGCTGCGAGCTACTACTCGATTACCTTCCCGCCAATGCAGCGCTGATCACTGTCGGTGATCACCACGGTGCGGCAACGCGATTCTGGTCCGAGGCTACCCGCCGCTATGAGGAATACGGAGTCGACCCACGCCGGCCACTCCTGCCCCCCCGGGAGCTATTCACGCCGGTCGAGGATCTGTACAGCGCCCTGCGTGAACAATCCGTTCTGGAGCTTCGTGTGGGGGGCAGTGCTCCGGTGCACGTTTCCAGCGGCGTCGAAGCGCCGCCACAACTGCTGGAACAGGATAATGAGCTCGGACTCAAAGCGCGCCTGGGGAGCCTGCTGAGGGAGCATCAGGGTCGCGTGCTGCTGTGCGCCGAAACGGCCGGGCGTCGGGAAATACTGCTTGAATCACTGGATGAACCGCCACCTCAGGTGCACAGCTGGCAAGAATTTTTCGATAGCGACGCGCCTTTCGCCGTGGCCGTCGCGCCCATTGACCGGGGTATCAATCTCGGTGCCAGTGAACCGATGCTTATCACCGAGACGCAACTTTTCGGTGAGAGAGTGGCGCAGCGCCGCCGGCGCAGGCACCCCAACGCCCTCGACCCCGAGGCCATATTCCGCGATCTCAATGAACTGCGGCCCGGCTCCCCGGTGGTACACAGCGAACACGGTATCGGTCGCTATCTCGGCCTCACCCACCTTGAAGTGGACGGCGCGCCGGCGGAGTTCCTCACCCTTGAGTACGCCGAAGGTTCAAAACTGTACGTGCCCGTCGCGTCCCTGCAGATGGTCAGCCGCTATGCGGGCAGTGATCCGGACCATGCACCGCTGCATCGCCTCGGCTCAGAGCAATGGGGTAAAGCCCAGCGCAAGGCGCGCGAGAAGGCCAATGATGTGGCTGCACAGTTGCTCGAGGTTTACGCCCGACGTGAGTCGCGAGAAGGCGTTCAATTTACACACCCGGGCGAGGAATATGAACGTTTTGCAGCCGGATTCCCCTTCGAGGAAACACCTGACCAGGCCGCCGCAATCGACGCGGTGGAACAGGATATGTGCGCTGCGGGAGTCATGGACCGGCTGGTCTGCGGCGATGTGGGTTTTGGCAAGACAGAAGTCGCCATGCGCGCCGCATTTATTGCCACCGCTAACGCCCGGCAGGTCGCGGTGCTGGTGCCCACGACCCTGCTCGCACAGCAGCACTACAACTCTTTTCGTGATCGTTTCGCCAACTTGCCGGTAAAAATTGATGTGCTGTCGCGCTTTCGTGGCACCGCGGACGCCCGGGAGGTCATGAAGCGCCTGGAATCCGGCGACATTGATATACTCATCGGCACCCACAAGCTACTGCAAAGTGACATCCGCTTTGCCGATCTGGGCCTCCTGGTCATCGACGAGGAGCACCGCTTTGGGGTTCGTCAGAAAGATGCTATCAAGGCATTGCGTGCGCAAGTCGATATCTTAACGCTAACCGCAACCCCGATTCCGCGCACGCTGAACATGGCCCTGGGGGGTATGCGCGACCTGTCGATCATCGCAACGCCACCCGCGCGCCGCCTGTCCATCAAGACCTTCGTCCGCGAGCATGACCAGGGACTCATAAAGGAGGCAGTTCTGCGCGAGACCCTGCGCGGCGGACAGGTGTTCTATGTGCACAATGAGGTGCGCACCATCGAGCAGCGCGCGGAGCGCCTGCGCGAACTGCTGCCGGAACTCTCGGTGGCAGTCGCTCACGGCCAGATGCACGAAACGCAGCTGGAACGGGTGATGTCGGATTTCTACCACCAGCGCCATCACATCCTGCTGTGCAGCACGATTATTGAAACGGGCATTGATATCCCCAACGCCAACACCATCATCATCGAGCGCGCCGACCGATTTGGCCTGGCACAGCTGCACCAATTGCGCGGACGCGTTGGGCGTTCGCACCACCAGGCCTACGCCTACCTGCTATGCCCTCCGGCCTCAACAATCGGCGCCGATGCGCAAAAACGCCTGGAGGCCATTGAAGCGGCTGGAGACCTGGGCGCGGGCTATCAGCTCGCCACACATGATCTGGAAATTCGCGGGGCCGGCGAACTCCTCGGCGATGAGCAAAGTGGTCAGATCCAGAGCGTAGGCTTCGGCTTGTACTCCCAGCTGCTGCGCCAGGCTGTAGAGGCATTGCGCCGGGGCGAGATCCCCGATGTGGACGCACCGTTACAACCGGTCACGGATGTAAACCTGCACAGTCCGGCGCTCATCCCCGAGGCCTACCTCCCGGACACCAATACACGCTTGATACTGTATAAACGCATTGCCGCTTGCGAAAGCGACCGCGGGCTACGCGAACTTCAGGTCGAGATGATCGACCGCTTCGGCTTACTTCCCAAAGAGCTCAAGTCACTGTTCGCAGTCAGCTCCCTGCGCCTGTTGGCGCAGCGCTGCGGCCTGAAGGGTCTGGAACTGGGTGAAGCCGGTGGGCACATGGACTTTAAGGAGGACGCGCGCATCGACCCGCTACAACTGGTAACGCTTGTGCAGCAGCAGCCGCGTGAGTACCGCCTCGCCGGCCCAACCCGCCTGCGTATCGAAAAGTCGCTGCCGGATGCGCAGCAACGAGAACAACTGGCGCGGGAACTCCTGCAACGGCTGGCAGCGGAGGCCTTTGATGAGGCTGCATAGAGCCTGGCCCGGTGCAGCGCTCATGTGCGCAGCATGGGGAATATTCTGTGCCGGGCCCGCGACCGGGCAGGCACTGGCGCTGCCCGAGGGGCTCGCGGAGAACTGGTATCGCGTCGAAGTACTGATTTTTATGCGCGACGACGAGGCCACCCTGGCCTCCGAAGAGTGGAATCCCACACCGACGGTCACCTATCCCGATCGTTACCGTTTTCTGATTGATCCGGCACTGGCAGAACAGCGCATGCTCGAAAGTGGGGGCTTTGCCAGCGCAATAAGTACCCGCGGCGTACAGCAGTTAACCGTAGCCGCTCCGGCCGAGTTGCTGCTCGACCACCTGCGGCCAGATGCGCTGGTGCAACCGGCGGCGCTGGTCGAGGACCCCAATACGGTGCTGGCAAGCCCTGCGGCGATCCCCGCCATCACCGGGGAATCCGACCAAGCGCAGTCCGCTGACGAGCTCCCAGCAATGGCCGCAGACGACAGCATCCCGGCCCTGTTGGCGCTGCCCTACGAACTCCTGCCTGCGGACAAGCTGGAATTTCGGGCACAGGCGCGCAGCCTCAACCGTCGTGGTCAGCCGGTACTTTTTCACGGAGCTTGGTGGGCAATCCTGGAGGGGCCCGAAAGCGCCCTGCCGATAGCCGTTGACCGCTCAGGAGACAGTGATAGCGCAAGCTGGCCCGCCCTGCAGGGAAGTATCAAACTGTACCTGACGCGCTACCTGCACCTGGAGGTAGACCTGTGGCTGAACACGCTGGGTGCCTATCTCCCCGCGGGCTGGAAGATGCCAGCCCCGCCGCAGGCCAGAGCCTCCGTTTTCGCGCAGACGCTGGGAGCCCGATTGATCGACCCCTGGGCGCCGGACGACAGCGCAGCGAGCGAGATATCTACCGAGACGGAACTCGATCAGCCCGCGACCTTGTTAGCCATCGACGGCCAAGCCCCACTGCAGGGAGGCTACCCCCCAACGGCGATCATCGAAGGCCTCCAGGACGTCTCGACCTCGGACGCACCCACGCCGGCGGTTGCGGACGGCGGGCAGAACAACAGCCCGCTGCAGTCCAGGGAGACCGAGCCACCCTACCCCTGGGTGCATGCAATCACACACCGACAGTCGCGACGCATGCGCAGCGAAGAGCTGCATTATCTGGATCATCCGGTTATTGGCGTACTGGTTAAAGTGCTCCCGGCTGCGCCCGAGCGCCTGCCGATCGTAGAACCTCAGGTGGACGCAGAACTGTATTTCCGGGAGCGTCATACGCTGCCCGCAGAACGCTTGATGCAGGCCGCGGATCCGGACCAAAGCTAATTAGCGGGAGACCCGGGACCGCGAAGACGTGGATCCCCAATCAGTCAACCGGAAAGATGATCCTGCTCGGAAAAGCCCTTCACCAAATGCTCCAGCAAGCGCGCCAGCAGACGGGTTTCCCCGGCGAGGATATCGCGAATCGAATCCATGGAAATTGGCCGCTCGCCTGTCCCGGCCGCGGCGTTGACCACCATACAGACAGCCGCATAGGGCAGCCCCAGCTCCCGGGCCAGGGACGCCTCAGGCATTCCCGTCATGCCGACCAGATCGCAGCCATCTCGTGCCAGGCGAACCACTTCCGCAGCGGTTTCCAGCCGCGGGCCCTGCACCACGCCCAGAGTCGCGGTATCCGCATGCGGTAGTCCCACCTCTACCGCAGCGGCAAGCACGGCGCCGCGCAGCGGTCGGTCATAGGGCTCGGTAAAGTCGATATGTAGCAACTCACCACGACTACCGTCGTCAAAGCTGTGCTCGCGGCCCCAGGTGTAGTCGATCAACTGATCGGGAATGACCAGCCGCCCGGGTCGCAGGGTCTTGCTTATAGCCCCCACCGCATTGACCCCAATGACCGCAGACACCCCCAGCTCCTTCAGTGCCCAGAGGTTCGCACGGTAATTAACTAGGTGGGGAGGTATGGGCGCGCCGCGCCCTCCATGCCGATGCAGGAAGAACAGCGTCTCACCGCAGATCTCACCCTCTTCGACCGCCATGGAAGGCGACCCGTAGGGAGTCTCCACCGCATGCAAACGCCGCAGTTGCAGACCGTCCAGACTGCTCAAACCAGTACCGCCTATAAGGGCCAGACTCACGATGTATATGCCTCCTTGAGGGCCGCAGGCCGGGAATGGAATTGCCAACGAGGCATTGAATGCGCCCTGAAATACCGGGTCATAGGCTGCGGTAGTTAGACTTTTTGCGAATTTTGTCGGGGCGGCTCAGACCCTGCGAGTATATCAGTCCTCTCTACGCCTCAGGTTACTTCTTCGCACCGGCTCCCAAGTGATTGATCATTGGGCTTTCCCTGCTCAACGGCACGTATCGTTACCGCAGGCTCCCCGGCGCTTACCCCGGACGCGTGTGCTGCAACGGCCTCGTGTAACTGCTAGCTTTAGGTAGGACAAGGAGAAACCTATGAGCCGATTTACGCCCTGTATTGGAAACTGGTACCAGGACAGTCAAACCGGGACACTTTTTGAAGTTGTTGCCATAGATGGAGATGGCGCGACACTGCAAGTGCAGTACGTGGATGGCGAAATCGCAGATTTCGATATGGACAGCTGGGGGGAGCTGGTCCTGCTCCGCGCCGCCGCACCCGAGGACTGGCGCCCCGCCTTTGAGCTGGACACAGAAGACGAACTCGATCCAGACGCCGCCATGCATCCGCTGCAGTGGGGTAGTCCCCTCTCGCGTATCGAGCCGGAGACAATGCTCGGCGTCGATGAGTACTGAGGACAACCCGCCGTTACGGCTCCCGTAGACCGCCGCTGTCGACAGCGGCGGCAAAAACTTGCCGCCCCGTCGATACTGTATATAATCACAGGCACTGTATAAAACAACAGGTGCCGGATGCTCAAACTCACCGCACGTCAGGAGGAGGTTCTGGCGGTCGTTCGTTCCCATATCGATGCAACGGGAATGCCCCCCACCCGCGCCGACATTGCGCGCGAGCTTGGATTTCGTTCCGCCAACGCTGCGGAGGAACACCTTAAAGCCCTGGCTCGAAAAGGGGCCCTGGAGATAATCCCCGGTGCATCCCGGGGCATCCGCCTACCGAATCTGCCTGAGGAAGCCGGCCTGCCGCTGATCGGGCGCGTCGCTGCGGGCGAACCCATCCTGGCGACGGCAAACATTGAGGAACACTGTGCTATCGCCCCGGAGTTTTTTCGACCGCGCGCAGACTTCCTGCTGCGGGTACAGGGCGACAGCATGATCAATGTCGGTATTCGCGACGGCGACCTGCTAGCCGTGCACAGCACACCGATTGCAGAGAACGGCGCGATCGTGGTGGCGCGTATTGACGACGAGGTTACGGTCAAGCGTTTGCAGCGCGGCAAAAGCAACCGACACCTGCAGCTCATTCCCGAGAACGATGCTCTGTCCCCTATTGAAGTAGATCTGGCGAATCAGGATTTTGCGATCGAAGGTCTCAGCGTCGGCATAATCCGGCGCGAGCTCAATTAACGTCAGCTAGCTTGGCACGCCCGCCTGAGAGGCCGACGAACCACGCCAGAAGTGCGCCGCTAGTGCAGAATACGCCGCGTGTGGCTGACGGGCTCTGTTTCGATCTCAATATCCGCCTGCTCTGCAATCTGTGCAGCTTCCTGCAACCCGGCCTGAATCATGGCCTTGGCGACTTCGAGACCCTGATCAAGTATGTACACGCGGGATTCATCAGAGAAGCGGATAGTGACGAGAGGCTCGCCAATGTCATTAGCTCGCTTCAGGACGATTTCGCCGTCACCGAGATCTATGATCTCCAGTAAAGATGTAGGCACGTAGTGACCTCTTAAGGAGAGTAGCTTGATATAGTAGCAGCGCGTTGCAGGGACTAACAAGTAAGCCGTTTCTCGGCAGCATTGGCCGGGCCCTACGCGCCGGCGAGATCTGGGGCGCGGACAATCAACATTCTGAAAGCGAATCGTCCATGCGCGCCATGGTCGACCCGAGGACTTCCGCCCAACGCGAGGCAACGGCAAATCCCGAGGTCTCGCGATCACTGCATAGCAATGGCGCGGGCGGTGGCAGCGCAGCGGTGGATGCTGGAGGCTCGCCCTCAATAACTGGAAGGAACGGGCCGCACCCTTACTAGCCACCTTCTTACGGAGCGATGACCTTTGCGGTTAGCACACTGGCGCCTGGCGCTGGGCTTGCGGTCTTTTTTGCAAGTCATGTGGCAAGCGGAGGTAGAAGCTCAGAGCCTCCCATAAACAAAGCGCCTTTAACTCCTTAAGAGCCTTCTTCTTTGCTATTGCGAAGCCCGAAAATAGCATGACGGACCAAAGCCATCATCAAAGCCCCGCCTTGTGCGGGGTCTTTTGAAGCGACCAAACCATCAAAATGTGCAGGGACTTTTCTATTTAAGTGTCGCGCAATCGGTCCAATATCCGCGCCAGCTTTATGTCCAGCTCTGACAGCCCATCCACGTCGTGGGTGATCAACGTGACCTCCACTTTGTTGTAGACGTTGGACCACTCGGGGTGGTGGTTCGGTTTTTCTGCGTGAATGGCGGCGCGGGACATGCAGCCGAAGGCGTCGATGAAATTCTTGAACTTGTAGGTTTTGACTATGGCGTCACGGTCGGTGGTCTACGCCCAGCCGTTGTCCAAAAACTCCGGCAGATCGGTGATGCGTGCGTCGGCGCTTAAGGGGTCGGTCATGGGTCTACCTCGGTGCTGATTTTCTTGAAGGGTAGTGACCAGCTCTATGCCTGTGCCACGACCCGGCTCACACTTCTCCATTTCGGCCGAACATTATGTGCCTGTCCATATTGGCCTCCATATTGGCCACTCCCACAGTAAGCACTTGATCTTGTTACCCCGGCGGTTGGTGAATACGTATAACGCGCCGTCAAAGGGATTGTGCCCCAGCTCCTGCTCCACGAGCACCGCGAGGCTGTGGGCCTGCTTGCGGGGGTTATTTTCACTACAAACATCTTTTTCTTATAAGGCATCTGGGTAATGCTGCTTAAGCAGTGCATTGACGACTGCCAGGTTTTGGCCGAGCTTCTTTAGCCCAAGGAGGCGTGTTCGGCTGAACTTGGCATCCTTGGGCACGAGACGCATGATATAGGCGGCACGACGGCCTTGAAATACGTCCTCTGACTTGTGGAAAAAGGCGTTACAGAAGAGAAGCGCATCGCCGGCGTCGAGCGAAGGGGTAAACTTCGTTCGCTCCAAGTAGCTATGCTCATGCCGCGTCATTTGAAACGGTGCGTGTTCGGGTACCGATGGGTCGACCACGCGCACCAGGCTATGCAATTGGTTAGCTTCGCGGATAAGCGACAATCGAATCGCGCCCTCCTCCATGACAATGGACAGCTGTCCGGAGCCGGCCTCGTTGACAGGCATCAGCGGAATCCAAACCGTTAGCATTTCCTCGGGTTGCTCCATGAAGCCGATGGAGTCGAAGTCGGTGTGGAATGGAAAACCGTCGTCATTGGGTGTCTTCTCCAGGTAGAGATCGGCCAAAATACGGTACTCGGGCAAGAGCTGCTCAATTGTGTCGATGATATTCAATTCTTTGTCGCGGAATACCATCGGGCCGTAGATGGCTTTTTTGTAAATATCGGCGTACCACGTCTGCCCATTCGGCATGGCGTCTAGCTTGGCCGCCAATTTCTCTCGTGTCGCTTTGCTGAGTACGTTGCGTAACACCTCGCCATGATGCGGAGAAATGCCCTTGAGAAAATCGGGACGGCAATGCATTTGAACTCCTTTCTGTGTTGGTTGGAATAAAAAGCGCCAAAGCTGATTGTAACAAATACAAAAGCGTTATCGTTTAACGGGCTATCTCAACCCACCTGCGCCAGAAAGAAGAAAATCCCCTGTGTGTCACACCTGACCCCAGGCAGCCACCTGATGGGATCAGGTTGGCACACAGGGATCACGGCACGTGAAAAACGGCTGAAAATAGAGCAGGAGCAGCGTGAAGAGGACCAGCGTCAGGAACTGGCTCGTCAGCGACGTGAACGCCGAGGAAATGCAGAGGCGCTCGAGAAGCGAATTCTGGAACTAATTAATGGACCTCCATTCCAAGATCCAGCGTGTCGAAGCCTTGAAGGATTACGCTGGTAATATTATGTAAGGACACTCTCCGTCTGAATAAATATTTAATTTATTCTTTTATCTTAACGGCTTTCGTCTTTTCTTCCTTCATCTCTTTATTCGTGTATTTTTCTTGTAGACGCTGCTCTTTACGCAGACGAGATTCATGAGTTGACTTTACCCACGCGTCGGAACGACGTTGCCAGTCTTTATCGTTTGCCATCGATTCCCTCTCATATTATTCATACTAAATTGACTTAAATAAAATGGGTGAAATTTATGGTCTACTGTTAGCTTTCACACATTTCAGCTAGTGATCCCTACCGTTACACCAGCAACCACAGCAACCACAGCAATATACTGTTCTCGTAGCATCCTCAGCTATTCCACTGGGAGAAATTGAGTTTCGCATATGAACCCACACAGGGTGGCTGTGCTGGGTCATTTTAAATGACTAACGTTCTAATAGGGCCAACTTATTGGGTTTGCTTCCCCATTCTTCGGCATCAGGGAGGGAATCCTTCATTTCGGTGATATTGGGCCACACTTCAGCTAACTCTGCATTTAACTCCATGAACACTAGTTGATCTTTAGGTAATTCATCTTCGGAATAAATGGCGTTAACAGGGCACTCTGGCTCACAAAGGGCGCAATCAATACACTCGTCTGGATGGATTACCAAAAAATTAGGTCCTTCATAAAAACAGTCCACCGGACACACTTCCACACAGTCGGTATGCTTGCACTTGATGCACTGCTCCCCTACTACAAAAGTCATTGACCATTAACCCCCATTAATACGAGTTATAACCGAATGTGGTGTTTAAGGATTTGAAAAAAGGCGTCGTATCTGGTTGATCTGTTATCGCCAAACAACCCATCAGTCAAAAGAATACGCCACCATGAAAAAGAGTAACGTTATTGACGTTTGAAGGTCGAGTAGGGAGTGCCGATCCGTTGACGGAACTGCTGCACTCGGGCGCCAGACAACTCCTCCAGTAGGCCATTGAAGCCGGAACGTGTCAACCTCATATGGACACTTTGCTCAGAGGTGGCATTGCATTTAATGCATACCCCGCCGCACGCAGTGTGGGGAAGTTGACGGCATCGATAACGCCTTCGGCAATGTCCTGGTCACTGATCGGATTGATCGCGACCTCGCTGGGTGGTAGCTCCACTATGGGTCTTCCACGAACAAAGCGCCCCGGATTCTGAACATAGCGTAGATCGAGAGCGGCTTGCTTTGTCACGGCGACCTCCGGGTAGGCACCGGTGAGCACCTGCTCTGGCGTGTAACCATTGAGTCCGCTGTGATCGTGCTGGGTGTTGGCCCAGTGGTAGTAGTCGTTGCACCACTGCCTGACATGCCTGGCTTGTGAACTTGCCCGGATAGTCGGGGTGGTATTTCAAGGTCTTGAAGGCGCTTTCGCTGACCGGGTTGTCATTGCTGACACGCGATCACCAGCGTGCTCCCATTGCTCGAACGATCGAAAATCGACAAGACTTTTTTTTGATATCCAAGCAGTCATTGGCGATATCCAACTCCTTATTCAGCTTGGCCACCTGGCGCTTGAAGAATACGGAGTTTGTACTCCGGTTTGAACATGCGACGAGTGCGCTTCTCCAGCGTGGACTCGGGCTCGACCTGCGTGTCGGGCAGGGCTGATAGATCTTTGGGCACTGTGTGTAATCCTGTTTTCATAACCCTGAAATCTATGTTATCCGATCAGGCGATTGTCGGGGATCAGGTTGACACACAGGGCATAAAAGAATTGAAGAACACAAGACCACTCAGCATTCTGAAAGACCGGCAGACAACTACAGCCATCGTCGGCGAAGCCCTAAAATAGCATGACGGACCAAAACGATCATCAAAGCCCCGCCTTGTGCGGGGTCTTTTAAAGCGACCAAACCATCAAAACGTGCAGGGTCTTTTCTGTTTAAGTGTCGCGCAATCGGTCCAGTATCCGCGCCAGCTTTATGTCCAGCTCTGACAGCCCATCCACGTCGTGGGTGATCAACGTGACCTCCACTTTGTTGTAGACGTTGGACCACTCGGGGTGGTGGTTCAGCTTTTCTGCGTGAATGGCGGCGCGGGACATGAAGCCGAAGGCGTCGATGAAATTCTTGAACTTGTAGGTTTTGACTATGGCGTCACGGTCGGTGGTCTGCGCCCAGCCGTTGTCCAAAAACTCCGGCAGATCGGTGATGCGCGCGTCGGCGCTTAAGGGGTCGGTCATGCGTCTACCTCGGTGCTGGTTTTCTTGA